>NZ_JBHLXE010000034.1:0-638 GCF_042432445.1 Thorsellia kenyensis
TAAGCCCTCTGCACCGCCCGGATTAGGCAACACATTATCAAATACGCTATCAAGCGTGAGCTCATCTGCAGGATCGGTGCTCACCTCGGTATCTACCGTTAACTCAAAACCAGTGGCAGGAACAGGATCACTTAAGTTACCTGATTTATCCTCTGCCCTAAATTGGATGCTGTACGTACCATCAGCAAGTGCTAGGTTTTCTGGTAATTCAAATGTCCATTGGCCATCTGCACCTACAAACACTTTTTTATCCATTTCAACAACATTGCCATTGATGTAAAGCTTGATTTCTACACCTTTTTCACCACGACCATTAAAGATAGGCGTCTTATCATTGGTGGTATCACCTGATTTAAGCTCAAATAAGCCCTCTGCACCGCCTGGATTAGGCAACACATTATCAAATACGCTATCAAGCGTGAGCTCATCTGCAGGATCAGTGCTGACCTCTGTATCAACGATTAAGTCAAAGCTCGCATCAGGACTGAATGGGGTTTCATTATTCGCACTGTCTGTCGCAGTAAATTGAATTTGATACGTGCCATCAGTCAGTGCTAAGTTTTCAGGTAATTCAAATGTCCATTGACCATTTTCATCAACAAATACTGGCGGTGTCAATGCGTTGAATTCACCATTAA
>NZ_JBHLXE010000035.1:0-3694 GCF_042432445.1 Thorsellia kenyensis
GAATCGACATTCTATCGTTTTATGAGATTAACTGGACAAAATACTCATCGTGGCAGTACGAGAAAATCTAGAGCGTCAAATAAACCCAATGAGCTTGTGGCAACAGCGAGCAATCAAGTCTATTGCTGGTATATTACTTACTTGAATTCCAATGTAAAAGGACAGTACTTCTATCTCTATATGTATATTGATATCTTTGATAAATATATCACGGGTTGGCAAGTCTTTGACTCAGAAAGTGCAGAGAATGCCTCTTTATTGATACAAGATATTTATGAAAAAGAGAATATCCAACCCAATCAGTTAGTGATTCATTCCGATAGCGGCTCTCCGATGAAAGGACAGAGTATGAAGGCAATGTTAGAAGCGCTAGGTGTCTCAAGTTCACACAGTAGACCTAGGGTAAGTAATGATAATCCTATGTCAGAATCGTTATTTAAAACCTTAAAATATAACGCATTATTGCCATTAAAGCCGTTTGATAATATACAAGAAGCTAGAGAGTGGGTGTATCAGTTTGTTCAGTGGTATAACCATGAGCACTTACACAGCAGCAATCAATTTATTACCCCTGCTGATAAACGCGCAGGTAAGGATGTGGCTAAATTACAGAAAAGACAAGAGGTAATGAACCGCAAGAAAGAAAGCCATCCTAATAGATGGGCTAAAGGGCGTATACGTGATTGGAGTCCAATAACTAAAGTGACGCTTAATGAAATACCTAAAAAGGAAAAAACAAATGGTGTAGCTTAGTATGTAAAAATTATAAATAACTAACAACTAACTTGACAAGTTCCGGAGTCAAGAAAGTAGACAATGTTTTAGGTTTAATTGAAGCTGACGGTCAATTACAAATTGTTCTTGGTCCTGGTAAAGCACAAACAGCGGCTGAAATGATGCGCTCTATTTTAGAAAATGATTCGAGTGCTAATGTAGGTAGAATCGACTTACAAACAATTGCGGCAGCGCAGAAGAATTCTATTAAGGCTAAACAAACGAATCCAATTCAAAAATTTTTCGCAACTTTTGCAACCATTTTTACTCCCCTTATTCCTGGTTTTATTGCCGCAGGATTACTTGCAGCAATTGGTACCCTTCTACATGAAACTTTAATAAAAAACAATGAAAACCCGGTTCAAACGATTGTAGATTTAATTGCTTTTTTAAAAGTATTCAGTGCCGGTTTGTTTGGTTTTATGAGCATTTTGATCGGATATAACGCACAAAAAGCATTTGGTGGAACTGGTGTTAATGGCGCCATCATAGCAACTCTGTTTGTATTTGTTTATACCAAAGACCCAACCGGTAAAATGTTTTCTGGCATGGAGAATTTCTTTGGTTTAGCTATCGATCCTAGGGGAAATGTTATCGGTGTTTTAATTGCTGCCATCTTAGGTGCTTTTGTAGAAAAGAAAGTTCGTAAATTTATTCCTGATAACCTAGACATGATTTTAACGTCTACAATAACCCTCCTTATTATGGGTGCATTGACGTTTACTATCATTATGCCAGCAGGGAAAATTTTATTCGATAAAATGTCATGGTTATTCTTAACACTGAATGGTAACCCAATAGGTGCATCGATTTTAGCTGGGCTTTTCCTTATTTCTGTAATGTTTGGTATCCATCAAGGCTTTGTTCCGGTTTATTATGCTTTAGTTGAAACACAAGGTTTTAATTCCTTATTTCCAATTCTTGCAATGGCTGGTGCAGGACAAGTTGGCGCTGCTATAGCTTTGTATACCCGCGCAGCAAAACAGTCTGTCCTTAGAAAACAGATTTCAGGTGCTATCATTCCAGGTATTCTAGGTATTGGTGAACCACTAATTTATGGTGTTACCTTACCAAGAGTAAAACCGTTTATTACTGCTTGTTTAGGGGGAGCTGTAGGTGGCTTCTATATTGGCTTGATTGCTTATTTAGGAACACCAATGGGCCTAAACAGTGTATTTGGACCATCAGGGGTTATTGCATTGCCTTTTATGACAACAGCAAATAGTGCAGTGACTGGTATTTTAATTTATGGTTCGGGTTTAATTGTTGCCTACGTCGCTGGTTATATTCTCACCTACCTATTTGGTTCAAAAAATGTAGATTTGAATTAATGTTTTTCTAGGTTAATCATTTTATGGTTAACCTTCTGAACCATGATTTTTCAGATAGAGCAATAATTTACTATTAGCTGATTTAAATAAAAAAAGCACTTAACAGTGCTTTTTTTATTTACGGAATATCTTCTTAAGTAAGGTAAGTTGCTAAGTAAGCATTTTTCGTCTCTAATCGAGTAGAGTACAGGAACCACCCATGCACCCTCTCACAGAACCGTACGTGAGCCTCTGGACTCATACGGCTCCTCTAACCCAACCTCTAGTATAGCCGTTCATTTAGCATCAGGGCAACATCTTCCTGAGTTCCTTACCTAAGCCTGTAGTAATCTCCTGCCACTTCTATGCCGGTGAGCCAACCAAGCCGTTATTGCAAGTCACGCCTAGTTTTGTTAGTGCGTTGTAGTAAAGAACGCAGTTTTGACATCACAGTTATGTCTAACGACACTTCATCAGTGGTTTATTTTCATTCAGCTTATTACTCCGCATCTGACAATTTATCATTGTCTTTTAACTCCACGCTCACCACGATATCTCTTAAATACCGCAGCTGGAGCCGATTTAACACCAACTCTTGCTAGCCGATGTTGGTGGGCCTACCACCATCTTAGGTAAAGCATGCCAACTTCCTAATAGTTGACTTCACAGCACACTTACTACGAGACAATCTGCCAATGCGCCCTTCATCGCTATTTCATCTTACGGGTTCTCCGCTATAACTTTTCGCTTAACATTAGGGCACATCTTCCTGAGTTCCTTACCTAAGCCTGTAGTAATTTCCTGCCATCTATATGCCGGTATGCCAACCAAGTGGTTATTACAAGTCACGCTTAGCTTGTTAGTGCGTTATCGATGAGAACAAAGTTTTGACATCACGATTATGACTAACGACACTTCAGTAATGGTTTATTTTCATTCAGCCTATTACTCCATATCTGACAATTTATCATTGCCTTTTAAACTCCACGCTCACCACGATATCTCTTAAATAACGCAGCTGGAGCCGATTTAACACCAACTCTTGCTAGCCGATGTTATTGGCCTTCCATCATCACAAATAAAGCATACCAATCTCCTAATGATTGGTTTCACAGCACACCCAGCAACCAATCCAAGATGTCCATAATCATATGCGTCAACATTATCAAAGTTCATAATCACCATTCAAAAAATCATAACCCATCATTTTTAAATAAAATATCAATAACTTGAGAGCTTTGAATTTCTGCATGATATTTAATCTATTTTTTGATTGTTTTTTATACTATTAATGATATAATAAACAAAATCAATTATTTAAGGTAAAAAGTCATGTGGGAAAATATTCAACCTAGCTTTCAATTCACTAATAATAGTATTAAACAACATAAAGCTTTTGAACAGTTTGATACGATAAATGCACTCATTGATTGGGAGCAAATTATTAGCATATTGAGTGTGCTTATAGCCAATAAAAAAAATCGTTTAGGAGCATCGGCTTATGCGCCTATCATGATGTTTAAAGTTCTGTTATTACAGTCGTGGCATAATTTGAGCGATGTTAAAATGGAGAATATGCTTGCGAGAGATTTATTGTTTCGTCAATTTGT
>NZ_JBHLXE010000036.1:0-19670 GCF_042432445.1 Thorsellia kenyensis
AGGACCAAATCCTTCAATCGTTGGTTGATTATTATTAGTAAATTCGTTTTCACCAAGGTAAGCATCGCTGTCGTTGTTTAACCCTTTGGCGTTGGTAATGATGAGTTTACCTACTTGCGCTTCAATATTAATTGTGAAGCCTAAAGACGGCGCACTTCTGTCATTTACTGAGTCGACTTGGACTAATGTGAAATTATGTTGACCATTACTTAATGGCTCTCTAGGAATGAAGCTAAATTCACCGTCATTGTTGGTTCTTACGCTACCAATGAGCTGACCATTGTCATAGATTTCTATGATAGAAGATGGCAATCCTTTACCTTGGATAATAGGTAATGGATCATCTGTTTGATTACCCGCACTCAATTCACCTTTCTCTTCACCTTGGTGATCGAGTACAGAAATCAGCTCAGGGGCATCAGGTAAGGCACGAGATAAGTTTAAGTTCCAATCCGCAGTTGTCCACGTACCGCCATTGCCATCATCCATCTCTGCAGTTAAGGTATATGCACCATCCGCGGCTTTACCATTTTTATCTAAATCAACAGTAAATTCCCAATAACCTAAGTCATTAGTCATGGCTGTACCAATCACTTCACCATTCAGTTTAACGGTGATTTCTGTGTTCGGCTCTGCACTACCACGCACAAGCAGTTCATTTGACTTAGTCGTGTCGTCAGGATTGACAATCGCATATCCACCTTCGCCATTAATTTCTCTTAGCGCAAAAATAGCTACCTGATTTGGCACTAAACCAAATAGATCAAATTCATAAGTCGGTGCATCTTCAAGAGGCAACACATAGCCTGCTTTAGTCACGGGTACCGCATGATACACATTACTACCAAAGAGTAGCTGTGCAGGAGGATCGTAAGACCAAACGCCATTTTCTACAGGCACTTTAGCCAACTCTGTTGTGATCCCAAACGCATCAGTGACGTAAATGATGACGCTCGCAATAGAGCCTACCGCTTTACCGCTTAAGGTAGGAGTGGTGTCATCCGTGAGTTCACCTTGTTTGATAACACGGTCTGCGCCATCAGTATTACGCGTCGTACTTCCGCCTAATTGGCCTTGGTTTGCTGTTAATACAATGTCACTTAAGCCTGAATTCTCAGCGCTTGGTACATAAGTATCTACAATGAAATCAATCGATGTTTCATCTCCCATGTTACCCGTACGGCTAACTGGTGCGATTTTGATGGTATTCGAACCTTCAGGTAATGCATCAACCAATTGATAGCTCCACTGACCATCAGCACCCACTTTCGCACGCCCTATTTCAGTATCACCCACGAAAATGGCTACTTCATATACACCCTCAGGTGCAACACCCTGTACTGTAGGTAAATTATCATCCGTGGTGCTGTTCGCTGTCACCGCTTTTTTACCATTCGGACTTGTGCTTTCATTCACATCATCTATCACCTGCCAGCTGTCAGGAGACAGGGCCGATGGGGCAGAACGTGTATCAACATTTAAGATAAATGGTGGGGTTAATTCACTCTCATTCCCTGCTTTGTCGGTTACACTGAACTGAATATTATTTTCACCATCACCTAACTCAATAGACGGAGGTAATTCAAAACTCCAGTTACCATCAGCATCTACTTTAGGCACTACATCGTCCGGACCAAATGTCTGTTTCTGACCATTAACATACACGTTGACCGTACCATCTGACTCACCTTGACCTGAGAAGCTTGGCTTATTATCATCAGTGTAGTCGCCGTTTTTAAGTGCACCTTGAACATCACCCTGATCATCACCTGCATTTTCATCAACTAGCGGAGTATTTGGTTTTGTGGTGTCTACAATCACAGGGAATGATTGACCATTACCTGTATTGCCCGCTTTATCTTGTGGTTTTACGCTGATGTTGTAATCACCTTCTGGCAACTTGCCATTCTCAGGGATTTGTATTTCAAAGTTACCATTTTCATCAAAACTACCGCCTAATTCGCCATCGCGTTTAGGGTTAGGAGAAAATACATAGGTATCATCGGCTTTACCGTCACCATCACGGTCGATTTCGACCACGACATTCTCGCCAGGCTTACCTTTACCTTTAATAATCGGTGTGCCTGTACCTAAATCACCACTCTCAGGATCACGTCCATCAATAAATACATCTTCAAATTCATCAGGTGGAGTTTTATCCACATTCATTGGGAATTCGGCTTCAGGGCCTATGTTGCCTGCTTTATCTTCAGGACGAACAGTGATAGTAGAATCACCTTCAGGGAGTTTATAATCAGGAGGGAAAGTCAACTCAAAATTGCCTTCTTCGTCAAAATCACCTTTTATTTCGCCATCACGTTTAGGATCGGCTGAGAAGACAAATTTATCATCAGGTATACCATCATTATCAAGATCGACTTCCACGATGATATTTTCACCAGGCTTACCTTTACCTGTGATTGTTGGAGTATCAGTACCGATATCCCCATCAGGATGACGGCCTGGAATAGTTAAGTTTTCTAATGCACTTGGTGGCGTAGTATCTACAATCAGAGGAAAATCTGTACCTGGACCATTATTACCAAAGTTATCTTGTGGTTTTACTGTAATGTTCGCATCGCCTTCATCGATTGAACCATTTTCTGGCAATTGTATTTCAAATGAACCATCTGGATTAAATGTCCCAGGATATTGTCCATCTTTAGGATTAGGTGAAAATACATAAGTATCATCTGCTTTACCATCACCATCACGATCAACTTCCACCACCACATTATTACCAGGTTTACCTTTACCTGTAATGGTCGGTGTTGAAGTACCGATATCCCCATCAGGATGACGCCCTTGAATGACAATGTCTTCAAGTGCAGGAGGTGGTTCAACATTATTGGTATCAATATCCTTACCATTGACTACATAAAATGCAGATCCAATGATAGCAGCTCCGATACCTACTAATGTGGCAAGAAGGACGGCATCATGCGAGTCGGCTTCAAATTGACCAAATGCGCTGGTATCTACAGCAAAACTAGCTCCAGTGAAAGAAGCAGTTACTGTTTGATCTGGTGCTAAATCTATCAGTTTTGCTCCATCAGCTAAAGCCAGCTCAGTCACTGTACCTGCTTTGGTGACAGCAGTAATTTTTACTGAGCCATCAGTTAAATAATAATTTTCAAGGACGATGACTTCTAAAGGATTTTCGCTGACGATTAGCTCTAAATCATCTCCTTTACGAACAGCCTTAATGGTTTTATTGGGTAAACGATGAGTGGATGTCGTTTTGCCAATGATGACAACATCTCGATTAGCAACACTGATATTAGTTTTACCTGAAACTAATTTAGAAGAAACTGTATTTTGTACAGGATTAGTTTTTATAACTTTAATATCTGGCATAGTAGTTTTCCTTACAAATGCAATGTTCAAATAAAATGAATAAAAAAAACTTAAAATATCACCTTGTAATTGTAAATAAATGTAAGATACGCGCGGTGAAAACTTAATTTGTAGAAATTGTTGTTGGTTATAATAGGTTTAACATATTAACCAACTTTACATAAATGAACAAACCTACAATTAAACCTACGTGATAGTAACATAAGAAAACAAAAAATTTGAATATTTTTACATAAAATATGTCTAAGTGATTTCATTGTGTAACCAAGATTGTTTTATTTGATTGATTTAATTTATAGTTTTTTTATGAAGATTTTTAGAGGTGTGTTAAATATTTAAGGAGAACACGCGAGTCTCGTCTAACCCTCTCAGAGAAAAGTAAGTGAGCCTATAATCTCATAAGGCTCCTTAAGTTATGATTTCTTTTGGGCTTTTATTATTGATCCGAATGTTCAATAGAAAAAAGTGTCCTCGTGTAGCATGCAATTTTAATTCAGAAAATAAACAGAATATTTTCATTCTCTTATTTTTGAGTTTCTTGTAATTTTTCATCATCTTGAGTACAAGGCGTATATCTAGTGTGTGCAGGTGCTTTATATTTCTTATATTGGCTCCTTACCATGACAATAAACCTAAAGATATAGATAAAATTATTCGTATTGTGCAAAGATATAGATAAAATTATTCGTATTGTACAAAGGTATAGATGAGATTATAGGTTAGAATTTAACCAATCAATCTTTGCTTTAATCACATGAATTCGCCTAACATCAAATCGATATATTGCTAAGTTTTATATTTGGGCCTAAGATAAAAGACCGCAATCTCTGCTGGTGAGATGAACTCTCCAGTCCGTTATTAGAGGTCTAAATTGTTCTTATACCCGTGACAGATTAAGATGCTAGACATTGAAAGATTAAAAGATCAGAATATTTAATATGGGCATTAAATTATAAACAGTACAAAGTTAAAAGATCCACATGACATGACTCACGATCAGAGAATATGTGATCGTATTTGTTGTATTTTGTTGGCTGATGAAGGTTGGTCAGCAAAATCAATCGATGAATCTCGATCAATTCATGAAACAAATTTTTTAAAGCATATGAAGGACTATCTTGAATATGATAAATTAAAAACTGAAAATGGTGGTTCTGAAAGTTATTTAAATATAAAACAAAACAACAACTTATGAATTGCATAGATCAATATTTATACCAGTACAATTTACTGTTTCTGGTATTCATAAAGGGTCCACTCGTCACTAATTTAGTTATGAAAAACTAGATGAACACCTCATAAATTTGATGTGGAAAAGCAAAATAAATTTATTGAAGTTTTTCAAACATGAAATAATACAGTCGGTGAAGGACAGATTCTATTTATTGATGCAGTTCACCTAAGTCAAACAACTCAGTTAAGCTGTGGGTGGATTAAGAAAGGCCTGATAAGAGGAACAACACAACAGGCCGTCGTACACGCATCAATTTAAACGGCGCTTAAAATATTAATTCTATTGGGGCAAATGTAGAAATAACCAATATTTTCGATAGAAAGATAAATTTCGATAGGTAGTATTGGGATTTTTAGAGAAAATTCACCCCGCGCATTACAGAGCTACAGGCAAGGCTTACTGATATTTTTCAGATGCTTAAACCTGCATCTAGATTTACATTGACAATATTAGTGTATTTGATGATCTAGAGCAGTTTTGGCTTCGCATATACTAGTTAAAAATTATATCAGGTATGCTTGATTATCATTCAGTTTTTATCTCACATATTGCAATAAAAATTGCCTTTTATACCCTAAGATCACGATAATATTTTTAAATATTGCAACTAGGGTTGATTTAATCAAAACGATTGCCATCAGAAATTAATGCTCCTGAATCTTATCAAATACAACAATCTAGTCACATAAAAGCGAGCGTCAAAGAACACCTAAAGCTTGACAAAATCTTTTTTTTGTTTTAAAAACAAAAAAATAATTGAGTCGTGGTAACATATGAAAAAATCAATCAAAAATACCGTGTCTTTACTTAATAAAGGATATTTATGCGTACTTATGAAGAACTGAATGCAGTCCCTCCAACAACGAGGGATAGGTTAGCTTACATTGATTTCATTTTGCTATTTAAAGGAGAAGTTAATAGGGTTGAAATCTGTAGACGATTTAATGTCTATCCAACACAAGTAACAAAAGATTTTGTAACTTATAAAAAACTAGCACCAAATAATATTTTTTATGATTCAAAACTAAGAATGCAAATACGATCTCCAAGCTTTACACCATTATTTGAATATGACATAAATAAAATTCTTGCTTCATTAGGCGATGGGTTTGGGGATGGTATGGACAATACTATTGATAGTTTATTCGATATTGAAATACCTTATCGTCTAAGTTTGCCATCCCTTGAAATTATCTCATCTTTAACCAATGCAATATATCAAAAAAGAACTGTAGAGATTTTTTATCATTCCTTATCATCGGGTTCGGCAAAAAGAAAAATCGCACCACATTCAATAGTTAATAATGGAATGAGATGGCATGTAAGAGCATATGATGAAAAAAGTAAGGAGTTTAGAGATTTTGTTCTAACTAGAATTCAAACTATCCGTCAACTAGATATTATTCCAACTGACTCTAAAAAATTTGCGGTACATGATGAATTTTGGAATAAAATAATAGAGGTAGTATTAATCCCACACCCTAAACTCACACATAAAAAAGCAATAGAGCATGATTATGGTATGGTTAATAGCGAAAAAAAGATCAACATAAGAGCAGCGAATATAGACTATTTAATGAGGCTTTGGAATGTAGATTGTACAACAAAAGCAATAATAGAACACCCTGCTTGTGTTTTGCATTTAAAGAATAGTGAGGAAATCCAAAAACTACTAGGTAAATCATTTTCATTAGCGCCTAATGGTAAAAATGACATTCCTTAGTATTAGATTATCATGAATTCGTATTATATTTAAGATTCCATAAAAGAGCGTAAGTTCTCTATACTTGGCTTTACGCTCATAGAAATAATTAAAGTTATTTTATTTGTTCTAAAATCCACTTTTTGAATTCTTCAAGAATATTTTGGTATTCATGTAAATCAATAATCACTCTATTAATTTGGCGTTCTATATGCTGAGGATGATATTCACTGCCTAACAGTAATTTTTCTAACGCTAAAAAAGGCGCAACATATAAAGAGTCAGTAAATATTTTGACTTCAATAATTTTTCCGTCTTTACATGATAAAAAGAGTTCAACACCTCCCCATGAAAAACGTTCATCTAGATAGTGTGTAAATGCAGGGGCTTTTCCAAAATTCCAATCCCAACTAGATTGAATTTCGAAAGCTTGGGCAAAGCCAGGTAAATCAGGCATATTATTAATAGATATATATTCAGGTTGAAGAGAAACATTATAATAACTCTCATAAGCATCAATTATTGCTTTAGAGACTATGTCATGAGATATATCAGGAATTATTTCAGCTAAGTTCATTACCCGAGATTTAACTGAACTAATTCCCTTAGACGCTAATTTTTTTGGATCAGGATTTAAATAATTACTCAATTTCGTCAAGTCAGCATCAAGTAATAAAGTACCGTGATGAAAGCCACTTGAAATCGTTTCTTTGTAGGCTGAGCCAGAAATCTTTTTTTCACCCATCGTACTTTCAATTACAATATCATTACGCCCAGAAGCCTTTGCATTAATATCTAATGAAGACAAAGCATTAAGAATTATTTGAGTTGAGATGGATTTATCATACTCTGGTTTAGGTGCCATAAAAGTAAAACATGTGTTACCTAAATCATGGAAAACCGCACCTCCACCACTGCTTCGTCTTGCCAGTTTTATACCATCTTCTTCCATTTTTTTAGTATTGCATTCTTTCCATGGATTTTGTCCTCTACCTATAACGACAGTATTTTGATTACGCCATAAAAAAAGAATTTTTTGCGAAGTAATAGACTTAAAAATGGTCTCTTCTACAGCCAGATTAAACCAAGGATCGTAAGATTCAGAAATGAGTAAGCGATATTTATCCGACACAAATAATTTCCTAAAATATATTGACTAATTAGTTATTTTTACAATATCAAAGTGCTGGTAAGCAAGAGCAGTTGCTATTCTGCCTCTTGGAGTACGTTGAACAAACCCTTGCTGAATTAGATAAGGTTCTAAAACATCTTCGATGGTTTCTTTTTCTTCTCCGATGGCTGCAGCGACATTATCTAGACCGACAGGACCACCATTAAATTTTTCAATAATAGCTAAAAGTAATTTTCTATCCATGTAATCAAAACCTTTAGCATCCACATCAATCATATCAAGTGCCTTAGATGCAATATTCTGAGTCATATTACCATCCGAGGTAACTTGAGCAAAATCTCTAACTCTTCTCAAAAGTCTATTCGCTATCCTGGGTGTTCCTCTAGATCTACAAGCGATTTCAAATGCTCCATCCGCAGTTAATGGTAATTTGAGACACTCAGCACTTCTAAGAATAATAGATTGCAAATCTTCTACCGCATAAAATTCTAAGCGTTGAATTATTCCAAAACGATCTCTTAATGGCGAGGTTAATGCCCCTGCTCGGGTTGTTGCACCTATTAGAGTAAATGGTGGAAGTTCTAATTTAATAGATCTCGCCGCAGGGCCTTCACCAATCATAATATCTAATTGATAATCTTCCATTGCCGGGTACAAAATCTCCTCAACCACAGGCGACAGTCTATGTATTTCATCGATAAAAAGCACATCATTTTCTTCAAGGCTAGTTAGCATTGCTGCTAAATCTCCAGCTTTTTCAAGTACAGGTCCTGAGGTAGTCCTAAGGTTGACCCCCATTTCGTGAGCAACGATATTAGCTAGCGTGGTTTTCCCAAGCCCTGGAGGTCCAAAAATGAGAAGGTGATCTAATGGTTCATTTCTTAGTTTTGCTGCTTTTAAGAAGATTTCCATCTGTGAGGTGACTTGAGGTTGCCCAACATAATCGCTCAATTTTTTGGGGCGTATTGCCCTATCAAGTCCTTCATCATCATTGATTTTAACGGGGGTAATGATACGCTCTGATAGTCTATCTGGTTCAATCATTATTTTTATTTACTCTTAATTAAAAAGAAGCTCGAAGCGCTTCTCTGATCAACACCTCAACTTCCTCAATTTCTGAAGATCCTTTCATAACTTTAGATATCATTTTACTTGCTTCCGCTGGTTTGTAGCCTAGTGCTATTAAAGCGGATACAGCCTCAGCTGTTACATCAACTTTAGATGGCGTTGAAGGCGTCATACTTACATTTGATAATGTATTATGACTAAATGCATCTATTTGCATGCCTTTGAATTTATCCTTCATTTCAACAACCAAGCGTTCAGCGGTTTTTGTCCCAACGCCAGGTAGACGAGTTAAACTCTTTGCATCTTGATTTTCAACAGTTTGTATGAATGTTTCAGCTGACATGCCAGATAAAATAGCAAGAGCCAATTTAGGGCCAACACCATTGACTTTAATAAGCTCACGAAATAGAGCTCTTTCACTCTCATGATTGAAACCATACAACAATTGTGCATCTTCTCTTACAATAAAATGAGTTAAGACTTGAGCTATTTGCCCTATATCTGGCAAATCATAAAAACAGGTCATTGGCATTAACACCTCATAACCAACGCCAGATACATCGAGTAAAACCAATGGGGGTTGCTTTAGTGCAACTACTCCTCTTAAGCGTCCAATCATCTATCTATTCCTACTTGATATTATTCAACAATAACTACATTTTTAATTTGGATAAAAAGCCATTGTCCCGCTCTGATGCCTAATTCTCTTTGCGTCCATTCTGAGATTTTAGACCACAATTTATGCTCACCTATTTTTATTTGAATATAGACTTCACCATCATCCTGTAGGCATTCAACAACTGTACCATAAATCCCTTTACCCAAGCTATTACCTGTAGGATTTTGTAGCGATAGGATAATATCTTTAGCAAATACACGAACACGCAACTTTTCATATAAAGGTAAGTTGATATGATCAACCCAAAACAGATCATCACCTAAGGAGAGAGCAGTAACACCATAGCGTGGCTGTTGTTCTATAATTTGTACATGTAGTAAGCTACTGTCTTCTTGCCTCTCAGCTTGAGTTTCTTCAAGCCAAGGACGTAGAGCACCGCTTTCCCAAACAGTATTCAATTCATCATTAACAGTGACTTGGCCATTTTCAATCAAAACAAGATGATTTGCGATTCTTAAAACCTCATCTAAGCTATGACTAACATAGATAATTGGTACTTTTACATTTCTAGCTAAGTTAGTTAAATAAGGGAGAAGTTCTCTTTTACGAGGTAAATCCAAAGAAGAGAGTGGTTCATCCATGAGTAATAATTCAGGAGCGCTGAGTAAAGCTCGACCAATCGCCACTCGTTGTTTTTCCCCTCCAGATAAACTAAAAGGGTAGCGTTTTAAAGTAGCACTTAAATCTAGCAGTGCTATGATGGCATCTAATTCAGGCCGCATTTTCCTTGGCATACCAAATTTTAAATTCTGTATAACCGTTAAATGAGGAAATAATCTTGGTTCTTGAAATACATATCCTATATTTCTTTTTTTTGCGGGTATAAATTTTTGATTTTCGGTATTAACAAAAAATTTATCATTGAATATTACTTGCCCAACATCAGGTTTAGATAAGCCAGCAATAACATTCAGTAGCGATGTTTTACCAGCGCCAGACAGACCAAAAAGTGCAGTGATTCCATTAGTGTTTATTTGCGTATTAATATCAAGTTTAAAATCACCAAGCCTTTGCTTAAAATTAAGATTTAACATGTGCTTTAGCCCCTACTCTTTTTTTTCCCCACTGAGTTAACATTTCGGAAAAAACTAACGCAGCAAAAGAAATAACTATTGAAATCATACAGAGTCTAAATACCGTACCACTTTCTTCTACAGAAGAAAGGAGTCTAAAAATAGCATTTGGTAAAGTTTGAACTGTATCTGGGGTAAGGACCAAAAATGTTACAGTAGCACCAAATTCGCCGATTGCTCTAGCAAATGCAAGAATCATTCCAATTAATATTCCTGGTATTAGCAAAGGTAGCGTTATTTTAAAGAAAATTTTAAAAGATGAAGCCCCTAAGGTTTTAGCCACTTGTTGATGACTTTCATCTAATAATTCTATAGATGTTCGAATTGATCTTACCATCAAAGGAAAAGCTACGATGGATGATGCTAATACAGCGCCCCACCAACTGAAACTAAAACTAAATCCTAGCCATTCGAATAACCAATAGCCTAATATACCATTTCTACCAAGTAAAATTAGTAATAAATAACCTATGACTACAGGGGGTAAAACTAAGGGAAGATTTACAATGCATTGGAGTATAATTTTTCCCCTGAAGTGATTTTTTTCAAGGATCCAAGCGACATAAATACCAAATGGCAAACTGAGCAATACAGAAACAAATCCGACCCTTAAACTCAGCAATAAAACTTGAATTTCAAATATATTATTCATTTTCTTTCTCTAAAGCATTCATTTCTTGAAGTGGTAAAATCTTGCTAGAAGACTCTGATTTAAGCGACTGTATGTTATTTTCGGGTTCTGACTTTGATGTATTTTGTTTCTCTGAAGCATTATCATCTTGTAAAGATTCCCTTACATTAGTTTCTTTTAAGATATCTACAATGCTTGAAGCTACATTGTCTATTTGATTTGAGATAAAATCATTTTTTTCACTATTTTTAGATTGTTGATTGTTATTTAATTCTTCAGTAGGCAACGTAGAAGCTACTACTTTCGTCTCAATTGCAAGAGGAGGAAGCAAAAGACCTTGGTTAAGCATTTCAATGGAAACAGGTATACTTTTTAAGTATGATATTAATTCAAACGCAGCCTCATTCTTTTGCGCCACACTCACAGAACCGATTGAATAGATAATCGGTGAATGAAAGTTATCGGGTATAATAGATACAATGTTTTTTTCAAAATAATTTAATGCATCAGAGTAGTAAACAATTGCGTAGTCAATTTTATTTTGCAAGAGACTATTATTGATTGAATTACTATCTGGTAAATACAAAGCTTCATTCTTGATTTTGTTTGCAAAATCTAATTGATTAAATATTTCTTCACTAAAGAGGCCTAATTGACACCGGATAGGATCACATAATCCTAACCTCATAGGTCTATTAGCTTTAAATCGAATATGCTCATTCCAATTTGATTCGCTATTCACAGAAAAAAATTTAGTTGTTGT
This sequence comes from Thorsellia kenyensis, assembly GCF_042432445.1. Classification (NCBI taxonomy): domain Bacteria; kingdom Pseudomonadati; phylum Pseudomonadota; class Gammaproteobacteria; order Enterobacterales; family Thorselliaceae; genus Thorsellia; species Thorsellia kenyensis. Next base: position 11,640 of record NZ_JBHLXE010000036.1, read on the forward strand.
AGAATTAACTGATTCATCGTTGCTGTAAATACTATCATTTGATTTAAATATATTTGTGAGGCTAAATCTATTTACCCGATTATGTTGGTTTGCCTTAACTAGGGCCAATCGGTTTTGCCATAGTTCCTCTACAGAATAAAACCAACCTAAATCAAGATACTTTTTCATCAGTTTTGAATCATTCAAAATGACAATATCTACAGGAGAACCATTTTCTAATTGTTTAAAAGCATTAGGCGTTGATGTATAAATTACAGATATATGGACATTATTTGCTTCACTATACTTAACAAATAATGACTCTAATAGAGGCATAAGAGAAAATGAGGCAAGAACAACAATACGTTGCTGATCTTTGTTTTGAGTTTGAAAAGCATTATAATAGTCTTTCTGAGCAAAATTAGATCCTTGAATATGCCCAGTAAAAACAAACAGTAAAATCAACAGACAACAGTGAAGATGTCTAATACCTTTTTTTAGTAACATGTTTCCACTTTTAAATAATCCATTAAAAATAATACATTAAAAATTTAAATCAGTTTCCTGATATCTTTTTAAATAAAGTTGAAAAGACATGGAGTAAAAACATAATACCAAAAACAGTAATCGGCACCATTGTAATCACGAGAAGTATACTTTTTAGGATGTCCATTTTATCTCCCTTTCCTTTTTCAAAAGCAAATTTATTATAAAGCTTAACTATATATTAACTAGATCACTACTACTTTACTGAAGTAGTTAATTCTGTAGGACAAATATTTTTTCGACCTATCAATTCCAATTATTTTAGATTATACCACTCTATACTTAAAGTATTATAGTTATTTTATCGTAAATAAAAAAATGCACTAAAAAACCAATGACGAACAAATTTTTAGGGGGTGTGAAACTTTTTATTCTTAAGGTAAGTAATATCAATTCAAGTCGCTTTTAAAGATTAAATTTTAATGGGCCATTAAAATATTTGTGCTTATTTTATTACACTAGGGGGATTCCATCTTTGTCCAATAAAACTTAAAGAAAAAGAAAGAGTAATGAGACTTCTACGATTCAAGTTTAACCTATTATAAATGTATACTTACAGACAGCCTTTTGCCCAATGTTATTGTGTAATGGTCAAGTTTTTTTGTAGGTTTTCTTAGCCTATTTTTAATAATTCTCTTCTTTTTTGTAATGGCGTCATGTAGCCAATTGCAGAATTGATCCTACTGTAATTATAATATCTAATATAACGCCCTACAGCCACTTCTACAGCTTGACAATTCATGAAAATTAAGTCGTCAAAATATTCTAACTTGATATTCCTAAAAAAACGCTCTTGGACTGCATTATCCCAGCAATTACCTCTTCGACTCATGCTTTAAGTTATCCCTCTATTTTTAAGGTATGTGCGTAATTCTCGTGATTTATATTGTGTTCCTTGGTCTGAATGAAATATTAACTTATTCATATCAGGTTTGCATGTCGAAATGGAGGAGGCTAAGGCATTAATAACTAAGCCTGTATCAGCAGACTCGGAGGTGGCATAACCCACAATTTCTTTATTTGCAAGGTCAAGTATAGTCGCTAAATAGCTCCAGCCTTTAACTGTTCGTATGTAAGTAATATCACTGCACCAGTGGGTATTTAATTCTGGTTGATTAAATTGTCTATTTAATAAATTAGGGATATCTGGCCTTGCCTCGTCAGTTTTATATTGATGAGTTCCGCATAATCCACCATTTTAAGCCCAGAGGCTGCGCGTGCTTCTAAATGCGCGATTTTTTCTTGTATTGTGTATTTTCTCATAAAGCATAATCCTCGATTGGTTGAAATTATGCTTAGTTTAGTGAATTTATTGGCTTAATCTAGATGTGATCCTCGTATGCTTACTCCTGTTCACGATATTATTTAATTTATTAATGATTGGTCTGTCCTTTGTGGAGGGTAGTTTGATTACTCCAGTGAGGCGGATGTAAATCATCAGTAATAAGGTTACCAGCTGGGGGATCTGGGGCATCGAGTGCGGGAACTAATTGCAGATGTGTTTCAAAAGGCAGTCTCCATCTTTCACCCAATAAACCCACAAATTGATTACGACTAAAATAAATGCGTTTCCAAACAATCAGCTGGCGACCAGAGAGCGTAAAATCCAATTCACCCAAAAAAAAATGATGCAGGAATGTTCCTGATGCAAGGCGTCACACTCAAATTCACTGATCCTCTGACCATTAAACTGCATCGCTCGAATATTGACATTTTTTAATGTGTTTTTTAAATAGTTCCTAATTATCAAAGATCGTTTTAAATACACATAAATACTCAAAAACAAAATCCAACGATAAAAAATCAGTCAATTTTTCAAAATCGTCATATCCATCGGGTAGTGGCAATCCTATGCCATCTATTCGATTGACAACCACACCCCCCCCGTAAGCAATTTGCTCTGTAGACATTTCTAATACATCGTTTACAGTCATGCCAGCCCACAATATGTTTTTGTACTTTGTTTTAAATCTACTATTACACATGACACTATAAATACACCCATTATCTTCGTGCCCTATCGTTATCATCCCATGATCAAGAACCACAACACCGATGTCTCTTGAAATAGAATATTCGTTTGATATTTCAGGGAGTATTTCGTCAATATCAGTGCCTAAATTAATACCAGCTAATGATATTCCTGGGATGATATCCGCTTTTTTATTCATAATAATTTCCTATTTAGGTGTGTTCATTAGCACGCGATCTACATAAACGGGACTATCTGTAATTAGGTCATAATTAGTAAAACTACCATATCCAATACGCCCTTGGACCTCGCCATTTCTGTACACTTTCCAATAATCTGATTGATGAATAGCATTGTCACCTCCAGGATGGTAATCCAAAATATCAATATCACCATTTTTCGTCGTTCTGGTATAACGTGTATGAGGAATGGCATTAGGGCTAGTTCTATGAATGCTTTGAGTATAACCCTTATTTTTATAATAACGTCTACTTGACTAGGAGTTTTCCCCGATAAAGTATCGACCCATCGACTAGTAATATTGTTTTTCTTATTAAAAGCTTTTGTACATTTACACCCCAACGGTCAATCCACAGAAGTGGATTTGGTGCATACTGATACAGATTTATGCCACCAGCCAGTCCTATTGGGTCTTGTTGGGTAAAACGCCCTGTATCAGGGTCGTAGTACCTGAACGTATTGTAGAGGTTGCTCAAACTGCTGAGTAATTGGTTTTGAATGCCCATACATGCCATAAGTCGGTGTGTGTTCAATGTATTTGCCAAATACATCAAAAACCCGTGACCAGACTAAATCACCTGTTTCATTTGTAACACCTAATGGGAGTCCATTAATTTCATTATGGTAATAATAGAGCTCACTCGTTAAATAGCCCTCTGTTTGTAATGCCCAGGCAATCGGATGATATGCATCGGTTGGACTGTAAAACCAAGTTCGCTGTTTCACGCCTTTTCGTTCTTGTAATAATCTAAGTCAATGCCAGATGAAATTTGTTTCTTTGATGTTCTCACTATCAATTCTATTTACTTTTTTGATTCGTCGCCCTAAAGCATCATAGTGATAACTCACTTCATCAGTTTGACTCCGCTGACTAAATCTCACCCCAATTAATTGATTAGACGCATTATATCTTAAATAGGTGATTTTACCATTTCTAGTGAAATGACGGCTATCGGTGAAGCAATTTCTGAAAAAGTTGATTTTATTCTTGCTAAAATTATTGTCATTCGTACTAAGCGCATTAAGTACACCTGCACTTGCTGTCAAACTTTAGTCGCAGCGCTTATGCCTGCAGAAATCATTGATAAAGGCATTCCAACTGATAATCTGCTTACTGAGATTGTTGCTAAAAAATTCATTTACCACTTGCCCCTTTATAGGCAGCAACAGTTGTTTAAAACTATGGGAGTGGATTTTTCACTCAGTACCTTATCAGATTGGGTAGCTGCAGTGGGAAATGCACTTGCACCTCTCGCTGAAAGACTCAAGACATTACTCCTTGAGCAAGAAGTCATTCATGCCGACGAAACTCGGCTCAATATCTTAGATAATCGGCGAGGGAGCTCTATTATTCATGGCTACATCTGGGCTTATGCTTCTAGCATACATTCTAATGTGCCCATCATCTACTATGATTGCACTGACAGTCGTGAGGGTAAACACGCCCAAAATATATTAAAAACCTTCAAGGGTAAACTTGTCGTGGACGATTACTCTGGTTATAAAGCCCTGTTTGATAAATATGAATCGATTATTGAAGCAGGTTGCTTTACCCATGTCCGCCGTAAGTTTGCTGAGATAGTTAAAGTCGCACCGCATCCATTAGCCCAATATTTTATCAATGAAAGTGCTAAACTCTATCAGATTGAAAATAAACTGAAGCATGTGACACCAGAACAAAGGAAACATGTGCGTAAGAAATTTGCTAAACCGATTCTTAAAAAGTTAAGAAAATGGTTAATAAAGACCTTATCCAAGACATTACCGAATACACTCTTTGCCAGAGCATTAAATCATGCCATTAATCGCTGGAAATCTTTAGAAATCTACCTAAACGATGGCAATGTCCCTATCGATAATAATCATATCGAAAGAAACATCAGACCTATTGCTTTAGGTCGAAAAAATTGGCTATTCGCAGGTTCATTTGCAGCTTCGCAGCTGATGACAAATATCATGAGCCTACTTGCCACTGCAAGAGCCAATGGTATCGATCCAGAGCAATGGTTACGAGAAACCTTAGCGGTGTTGCCAACTTGGAAATATAACGAGCTAGACAAACTCTTACCAATCAAATCAATTCAAAAAACTGAGTGTGAGAAAAACTCAACCTCGATAAAGCCTATTATACTGTATCGTTCCGGTCAACACAGGTAAGAAAATAGTGTTTTGCAATATTTTTTTAATTTTTAAATCTTTTTTTGTGGGGATTTTTAGGGAGTTATGCTATTTCAATAGGTTTAAACGGTAATAATTCGTTTATCTCACGGTTAAGGCAACTAGGCAGTTTAGCTAAGGTTTCTCTTAGCCATTGCTCTGGATTAAGTCCGTTTGCCCTAGCGGTTGCCAATAAGCTTATGATGCTCATCATATTTTCACCCGCAGCAAAAGAGCCTGCAAAAAGCCAGTTTTTCCTTCCGATCGCAATCCCTCTGATATTTCTCTCGATGTGATTATTATCAATAGGTACATGGCCATCATTAAGATAGACTTTTAATGCTGGCCAACGCTTTAAAGCATGACCTATTGCTTTAGCCAATGGGGTACTTGGCAGTATCGTGCCTAACTTCTCATCAAGCCATGTTTTTAGTCTAACCATTATGGGCTTGGATAACCATTGCCGTGCTCGCTTACGTTTCACAGCAGGATAATGTTTAAAGCGTGCTTCGATATGGTAAAGGATTGCGATTTCATCAATAAAATATTGCGCCGTTGAGTTAGGTGCTAATTTAACAAGCTCAACAAATTTACGTCGAACATGCGTCATGCAGCCGGCTTCTTCAATAGGTTTATTGTTAAATAAAGCTTTATAACCTGAATAATCATCAACCACTAATGTGCCAGTGTAGTGAGCAAGCATATCTATCACGTGTTGACCTGAACGATTTTTAGCGCATTGGTAGTAAATGATTTTATTTTCACTATGAAAACTACTGGCATAAGCCCAAACATAACCGTTAGTCACATTTTTCTTATGGCGTGTATCTAAGATTTTAAGAGGAGTTTCATCAGCATGAATAACTGACTCTTTGAGTAAATGCTGTTTTAATTTATCAGCCAAGGGTTTAAGCGCCTGAGCGGTTGCGGCAACCCAATCACAAAGTTTGCTCATAGGGATATCGACGCCCATTGATTTAAATTGTTGTTGCAGCCGATAAAGTGGCATGTGATAAATAAACTTATTGGTAATGATATGGGTCAAAAGACTATCTGTTGGAATGCCTTTGTCAATGATTTCTGCAGGCATAGCAGGCTCTTAAATACACTCGCAACATTGACATGCATACTTCTTACGAACAGTACGGATAACATTAATCACTGCAGGAATATAGTTCAATTTTTCAGAGATGGCATCGCCGATAAATGTCATTTCTGACTGGCAGTGTCTGCAAGATTTATCCTCTAAATCGATAACACGCTCTTCACGAGGTAAAGCGTCAGGCAATTGTTTGCGAGCAGGTTTAATTTTAACCGGTTTGCTTTTATGAGTTGACACCAATGCTTGTGTTGATTGTGATTCAGAATCAGCAACAGCGACAGATACGCATGGAGTAGTTTGATTGACGTCATCCGTTGCTACCGAGCCATTTAGGGTTTGGGATTCAGATTGAGCAAACAAATCACCTTGGTTAGGATGAGGATGAGATTCAGTTTTACGACCATATGTCCTTTGGTTCATCAAGGCAATTTTTGTGCGCAGTAGATTAATTTCTTCAGTGCTATAAATCAGTCCCTTTTCTAATTGATGGACAAGCGCTATCAATTGCTTTTTTGAGAGCAATTAATAGTGTTGATTTGTAGACTCGCAGACAGGTGTATTCATGCCTTATATTATAACAAAATATAAAGCGTGAATCCATGAAAATAGTAATTATAACAGCATATTAGCTTGTTTTTTAATGTGATTTTCAACTGATTTTCAAAGAGGTTTTTTATGGGTATTTACGACTGAACATATTACTTAGTACACGACATAATCCTTCAGATTAACCCCTTCAGTGTCTTGAAAATTGACCCCTTTATAAAGCCAACTCAACTGCTCTGGTGTGAGTATCAACTCAACCTGGTCAGTTTTGATTTTAGGGAAGTTTCTTCCGTGCAATTTACGCTGCCAAAGCAAAATAACGTGGGTGTCAATTGTGATAAGTTTTAACATCGTTCGTTGACGATTTGAAAAAATAAATAACGCCCCTTCATGCCAATGCTCAGGATAATGCATTTGTACGTGGCTTGTTAAACGATTTAGTCCAACACGCATGTCAAATGGTGTTGTCACAAAAAAGATATGCTCTGAATTAAACATGTTCTACAACCTCAAGCACTTGTGCAAGCAATCTCAAACCACATTTAATTTGTAAGCCTGAAATCAAGATGTGACTCACCTCAGGCGGTGCTGGTTTAGCTTCACTGAGTGTAGGCAATGTAAGTGGACGTTCCAATTTCGATGGTTTAACACGTTCGGTGCTGGATTCTAGTTCAGGAGAGTGACTGGTACTTTTTTCTGGGCGACTCTTGTCAACGCTCACTTGAGGTGAAACCACAACGGGGATGAGGCCACAGGGAATTTGATTTGAGGTTTACGTAACAGGATTTTCCTTAGTCACTGGCTTAGGCTCTGAAATCGTTGTACTAGTTGTACTATGAGCTAATGATTTTTTTAGCAACTGCCCCCAGCTTTTAAATGTGTTGTAATTTAAATTGTGCAATTCACAGTATTGCCTTTGGGTTAATCCAGAACTTCTCCAGGCAGTTAAATGGTTAATTTTATCTTCAAATATCAGATTCATCAGTAATATCCTCATTTTGTTGGAATGACTGACAGTTTAGAGGTTCTGAATTTAAAAAATAGATGTGTTCACCGTAAGCATACGTTGATAAGCCTCTTTAGAAAAATTAAAATAGCATTTACATGGGGAGTCAGTTATCCATACGGATTAAAACACTCTAAAATCTTTGTAACACGGTATCAAAAAAAGCCAAAACGGATATGATTTGCTTTTGCGAGCAGTTTTCATAGAAAAATAAAATTATTTATTATCACTGTACCCAAAGCCACCCAAGTCGACACTTGATGGATATGCTAGCTAAGTACGGAGGAAAGCTTTCGGTTTATTATTATTTTAGTTGTAAAACCTTATTTAATTACAAACCGATTTTAGACTCTATTTGCACGGCGCATGTTCACCGTAAGTTTGGTGAACTTGCCAAAATAGCACCTAACCCAACGGTCATGCGTAGGATCTTTAAAGTTATTGATTTAAAATTAATTTAAACGGCTGGTAAAGTCTAATCAA
>NZ_JBHLXE010000037.1:0-29963 GCF_042432445.1 Thorsellia kenyensis
AATTTTTCTTGAGCCGACCACTGTCTACTATCTGAAGAGAGTTGATTTAATTGTTCTCTATGATTTCTAAGCCAAGCATCTAAAGAGCTTTTAGATTTATTGAGTTCTTTGGCTACATCTTTCAGAGACCGGTCTCCTCTGTTATTAGCCAATTTAATTGCATTCATTTTAAATTCATCTGAAAATTTTGGGTTAGACATCTTTTAATTTTTCATGTAGAGTCAATGACGAACCATCATGTAAATGATTGTGCTTAATGGATATTCAGAGGTCAAGCTAGATTGAAAAGGCAAAATCAATAGCTCCTTAATGGCTTGTTCCGTCAGAGATTGAAGCAAATTCGTAAATTCAGGCTTTTTAATTTGATTGTGTTAGAGTTTATAATTTAGCAGCTCTTGATAGCGTTCATTAAGTACCCTTGCTATAGGTTAAATTAGCATGGTTGTGGCAGCTTAGTGCATTTATCAATGCTACTACAAGATTAGCGGGGTGCAGTGTTCTGAGTTTTTGAGTGAATTTAACTTTGCGTGATAACTTAAGAATATGGCTAGGATTAAAAATTGCTTTAATTGACTTAGTAAATGTCGTGAATTAACTTTCCAAGAGATGCTCCTTTGTTTTAAGGTGTTGATTCGTAAATTATATTTTTTCGCTAATCGAGCATCTCTTTAAGTTTTTTATTTAATATACACACCTACAACTGCATAAAAAAATACACGCAAATCACGCATTAAAATAAATAAAACCAAATCAATTGCTTATAAGAACCTACGAATGAAGTGTTTATAGGCTTCTTGCTAGCTCTAAGTGACAATGCAAATGAGGAAGTAAAGCATAAAATCAAATGTCTTCAATGGTTGGCCATGTTATCTAAAGGTATCGATAACTGAGCAAAAGTCTTTAATCCTTATTTTAGAGCGATAATCAATTATCATGTCAAGTTCCTGTTGTTACAAAACTCAAAATACATGAAAGTTTTTGCTTATGAAGTAATACTTAAGAAGCAAAAACTATTAGAGATTCTCGAATAGCAAATGTACTCATAGAGAACTGTTTTTAATGTGTAGTTTAAAAGATGTGTTAAAAGCAGTTCCTTTTAAGTATATTTTGCTGGTTTTAATGAATTCAAGAAATCCTCCGCATTTGCTTTAATTAATAACCTTGACTGCGGTTCCATTTTGCTTAATGTACTATACATCATGCTCATTCTTGGATTTGTTCTGAATTTATCCTCATGCTGCATTAAAAAATACCAATATAAATAGTTAAAAGGGCATGCAGTAGTCCCCGTTTTTTCTTTAACTTTATAGTGGCAATTTTTGCAATAGTTGGACATTTTATTGATGTAGCTTCCACCAGCAGCATAAGGTTTACTTCCTAATAATCCACCGTCAGCATACAAGATCATTCCTGTTACGTTTGGCATCTCTACCCACTCAAACGCATCAGCATAGACGACTAAAAACCATTCATTTACTTCTTTGACACTTAAACCACACAGTAACGCAAAATTACCAATCACCATTAATCGCTGAATATGATGAGCATATGCCCACTTTTGCGTCTGTCCTATGCACTGACTTAAACAATTCATTGGAGTCTGTGCTCCCCAAAAAAAATCAGGCAAAGGCCGGTTTGCCTGTAGATAATTCATTGACGCATAATTAGGCATATATAACCAATAAATTCCTCTTACATATTCGCGCCAACCTAAAATTTGTCTTATGAACCCCTCAACACAGTTAAGTGGCGCTTTGCCTAAATGATAGGCCTCTTCTGCTGCATTAATACACTCTAAAGGGAGTAATAAGCCACAATTGAGGTAAAAACTTAAATGTGAATGAAACATCCAAGGCTCATTTTCCAACATTGCATCTTGATAGTCTCCAAATTGTATCAATCTATTGTTGATAAAATCATCCAGTGCTCTGAGCGCATCAATTCTTGTGACAGCAAAATAAAAATTTGATTTACTTAACTCACCAAAATGACCAGAGAATTTTTCATTCACACTATCAATTACTTCCATTGTAATTGAATCTATAGGTGCATTAAAGGGGGAGGGAATAGAGATGTTGCCTTTAGGAAATTGGCGGTTAGTCGCATCGAAGTTCCACTGTTCTCCTATAGGATGGCCATCTTTCATAAGGATATTAAATTTTTTACGCATCATGCGATAAAAAAATTCCAGTAAAAGATTCTTTTTATTAGCAGCCCAGTGACTAAACTCCGCTGGTGTAATTAGAAATCTATCATCTTCAAGCATTTTAACCGGAATATTAAAAAGAGTTTCCCATGATTGAGCCATCTTTTTGACTCTATATTCACTCGGTTCAGTGAATATGAGTGCATCCGCATCATAGGTGGCTAAGAATCGTTTTAACTCAGCAGTAAAATTACCAGTGTTCTCTTTAGAGTCTATTTGAGTGTAGATAACTTTAAAGCCAATCTCTTGTAGTCTAAGAGCGAAATGCCTCATTGCCGAAAATACAAAGGCAATTTTAGCTTTATGATGTTTTACATAACTAGCTTCTTCATTTACTTCGCACATCAATATTGTATCTTTTTCTTTATCCAAATGACTCAGTACGCTAAGGGATTCACTGAGTTGATCACCAAATATAATACATGCTTTTTTCATGATTTAATCCTGCAGATGGACAAGTGACGCAATTAACAGCTAATATAAATATAATAATTCTAGAAATTGATTATCTTTTTTTCATTAACAATTTGATTGTAAGGGGTAATTATAAAAATTAGACACTAAATATTAATGCAAGAAAAATAAAAAAAAGCACAAAAGCAAATACTCCAGAAATGACGCTGGGTTTTTCCATAAGCTTTTTGATTTCAGGCAACATACCTGAAAAAATTGGCGTAATATTCCCTTCTACTTGCCAGGCTGCCTTACCTGTCGCGCGTTTAGTAAATAATTCAATCACAATTTTATCCGCTTGGTTAATTGTTAAGATCCCCGTCATGGATAGATTAAAATTGGCAAGGGCGTATTGCTGGATAAACTGTTGTTCATTTTTACTCAGTGGCTGAATCAGGTTAAGTAAATTTTTAAGTGGGTGGTATTCATCCTGAGCTACAAGTATTCTTGTTTGTAGAAATTCTGATGCCATTTTGAAATGTTGATTTAATAACGGACTCTCTACAGGATGGTTCAGTAATTTATGCAACTGCTCTTTAATGGTTGCTATGGGAATGTTCAAGAGTTGCGATAAGTTATAAATTAATTGATTGATTACCTTTAATTGTGCTTGGGGCATAGGAATTGTAGCAAAATTGGTGGGAGTCAATGATGATGTATTGCCTAATGCCGAGGCAGTAGTGCTTTCTTTAGAAGATGTACTTGCATTTTTATCGCCAGATAAAGCAGAAGGTAGCTGAGCTAGTACTTGTTTTAGCTCATTTTCATTTAAAAGACTGAGCGCCGTATGACCAAATGTTGAACGCATAAAAGCCATGATTTTTTCTTTATTATTACCTTGGCTCAATTGCGCCATGATTTTTTCTAATAAATTTTGACTGCCTCCTTGCTGTGCATATTGTATTTTTTGCTGTAAAAAAAATTCAGCAGCGGAGAAATGATGCAAGGTTAAGGACATTGTCTTAGCTAATCCAAGATGTTCACGTAGCAGCAACCAAATCTCATCAGTCGATTGACCTGTTAATGTATTAAGCTGGCGAATGAGTTTGTCGATTAAGTTTTTTTGTGAAGGAGCTAAGCCTCTATCATCCACAGAAAATGGTTTTACATATTGAGAGGATGTATTAGAGCCACTATTGTTATCAATAGATTGACTCGGCTTAAGAGGTTGCATGTTTTGTCCTTTTCAAAATGGTTTTTTACTTGATAAATCGGCTCATTACGAAATATCTTTAAAATCTCAATCTCAATCTCAATCTCAATCTCAATCTCAATCTCAATCTCAATCTCAATCTCAATCTTTAATCTATTCATAAAGAGAAGTTAAAATTAAAATAAAATATTCTCATAAGAATGGATTAAATTTGCTAGAATACACATCCTGTAATTATTTTATCACTATTTTGTTAAAAAGAGTTAATTCTAAGTGCCGATGACATCTTCACCCATTAAAAGGGTTGCTTCGCAGTCCCCAAAATTAGCTGACCATTCGCTGGAAAATGTAGCGCTTGGCTTTCTAAGCCATTTATTTGGGTACTCTGAATTTAGACAAGGCCAACTTGATATCATTAAAGCACTGATGTTAAATCAAGATACACTCGTCATTATGCCAACTGGTGGTGGAAAATCTTTATGCTATCAAATTCCTGCGTTAATGAATTCAGGATTTGCACTTGTTGTGTCCCCCCTAATTTCTTTAATGAAGGATCAAGTCGACCAATTACAAATGAATGGCGTGAAAGCGTCTTGCTATCATTCCGGGATGAGTCGTGAAGAGCAGTTTTCAGTTATTCAACACTGTCAATCAGGACTGATTAAATTGCTATATGTCTCACCTGAACGATTAATGACTCCTTATTTTTTAAGTTGGCTTTCATCTATGCCAGTCTCTTTAGTTGCTGTAGATGAGGCTCACTGTATTTCACAGTGGGGACATGATTTTAGGCCGGAGTATCGAGCTCTAGGTGAATTGAGAAATAGTTTACCCAACGTCCCATTTATTGCACTGACAGCCACTGCCGATGATGTTACACGCCAAGATATTATTCAAAAGCTTGCATTAAAGAACCCCTTTATTAGTATTAGTAGTTTTGATAGGCCTAATATCCGCTACATAGTCGTGGATAAAAATAGGCCGACAGAACAAGTCATCCAACTGGTTAAGAAGCAGGGCAGTCGACATGGTATTATCTACTGCAGCAGTCGGAATAAAACTGAAAAAATAGCTGAAAGTTTAACTAAAGCAGGGATTAAAGCAGGCTTTTATCATGCAGGTCTAGATAATGCCGCTAGAGAAACCATCCAAGAAGCATTTTTAAAAGATAATATCCAGGTTGTTGTAGCTACTGTAGCTTTCGGAATGGGGATTAATAAATCTAATGTACGTTTTGTTATACATCACGACATTCCTAAAAATATTGAGTCTTACTATCAGGAAACGGGACGTGCAGGAAGAGATGGACTCGATTCTGAAGCCATATTGATGTACGAACCTGCAGATATGATATGGTTAAAACAGTTGCTTCTTGAAAAACCAGAAGATATTCAACCACTAGAACGTCATAAACTACAGGCTATGGAATCTTTTGCACAAAGTCTATCTTGTCGCCGGTTAGTGCTTCTTAACTATTTTGGCGAGCAAAGACATACGCCATGTGGTAATTGTGATATCTGTCTTTCTCCCCCACAAAAATACGATGGGTTAGTCGATGCACAGAAGGTTTTATCAACGATATATAGAACCGGACAAAGCTATGGTCTAAATTATATTACCCAGGTACTTAGAGGCGAGAATAACAGTAAAATAAGAGAGAGAGGACATGATAGGCTTTCCGTTTTTGGACTTGGAAAAACAAAGAGTGAGTTTCACTGGCTTACCGTGACAAGACAACTGATTCATCAGGGGTATCTTACTCAAAACCCATTGGCTTATTTTGCTTTGCAGATTAATGAAGCAGCAAGACCTATTTTACGTGGGGAAATACCTCTTTTACTTGCTAAACCAAGAGCTTCTTTTTCGGAGCTTTTTGCCAAGAAAGATTCTGCAATTTATAAGAAAAAAGGTTCGCAAACTAAGTACAATCATGAAATGGCGAAATATGATGAAAGGTTATTCCAAGAGTTATCAAAATTAAGAAAACAACTTGCCGATAATAAAAATACTAAAGCCTATATGATTTTTAACGATAAGACTCTAAGCGAAATGGCGCAAAAAATGCCAACAACCAAACCCCTACTTAAGCAGATAAATGGCGTAGGGGATGCAAAATTAAATGAATTTGGTGATGTATTCATCGAATGCATCCGAAAGTATCTTGAAAAATAGAACCTATATTAGGGGCTACAATATTCCTATTAAATGCTTAGGTGGAGCGAAGCAATGAGTTTTTTAAATGCAGATATTCTTCTGACTATAGCCGTTGTACATTTTTTGGCATTAATGACGCCTGGACCTGATTTTTTGTATGTTTCTCAAACCGCCATGAGTCGCTCTAAATTAGATGCTATGAAATCTGTACTTGGTATAGTCCTAGGTGTCGCTTTTTGGGCTAGTATCACCTTACTCGGTATGTATTATGTCTTTGAAAAAGTTACTTGGCTTGCTAAAGTCATCCAACTACTTGGTGGTTTTTACCTTTTATGGCTTGGATATCTTCTTATCAAGGTGCCTTCTTCCCGTTTTTGGGGAAAACGGAATAAAACCACTAAAAAGTTAAATAAGAGTAGAAAAGAGCTAAGAGACGCTTTGATTTTGAAACATACTCATCTAAAATCAGGCAAGGAGAACTTTGTTAATGAGGAAAGTGGCAATAGCAATGACGCTCTAAATAAGCAAATTGAATGTAATGCAGAGATTATGTGTCACGCTGTAGATCTTAATTCTGCTACCGAAATTGAAACTAATCAGTCCAATCCTACAGAGACAGCATCACTAGCTGTAAAGCAAAAAAATCCCTTTATCTACGGATTACTAACTAACTTATCGAATCCAAAGGTGGTTATCTATTTTGGCAGTGTTTTTTCACCTTTTTTAAATGGGCAGCAGGTAGTAACAGCGTTACTCAAATGGGAATTACTTTTTTTAATTACTATAGAAACTTTCCTCTGGTTCTCAATTGTGGCATTTTTATTTGGTGTTCCCTCTATGCAAAAAACTTATCAGAGATATAGTATTTGGATAGATGGTTTAGCTGGCCTTTTTTTTGCAGCGTTTGGTTCTCACTTGATTGTTTCCTTAGAACTCAATGATTTTACTAAATTATTTATTTAAGTTAGGGATTTAACACATGAGGTGTATATTATAATGAATAGTAATCAATTGGCACCAAAATTTCATTACTCTAATTCAAGAGAAGAAAATTTTTCAATATTTAAAACACAAGCACTTGAGCAATTTTGGGATACTATAACTGAGTCGAAAGCTCTTAATTATCGTTGCCAAAACATTGCGTATATGCATAAATGCCATCCTGATAACGATAAAGTTATTGCCCTAATTACTGGTCGATCCGAATCGTACTTTCGGTACAAAGAACTTATCTATGATCTGTTCCATGAGGGATACGATGTGTTTTGCTTCGACCATGTTGGACAAGGTTTGTCAGACAGAATACTTGCAGATGAACAGCGTGGCTATATTGATGATTTCCATCACTATGTAGGAGATTTAATAAGAACTGTGAATGATTTTTTTGCGACTAAACAGTATAAGCAAAAGTTTGCTATTGCACATTCTCTTGGGGGGGGGATCCTTGCTCATTCTATATTAAAATCTCCGAATCTGTTTAGTGCAGCTGTTTTTTGTGCGCCAATGTTCGGTATTAATATTCCTTTACCTAAAGGGGTTGCTGATAATATATTGAATTTAACAGAAAAATATCAAGTATTAAGAGAGTCTTATGTGTTAGGTGGTGGCAAATGGCGACCCTTACCGTTTAGTATTAACAGAGTAACTCATAGTCAAGTTCGGTATGAATATAATATAGAATTACTGCAAAGTAGACCAGTAATAACAACGGGTGGTCCAACTTATCATTGGGTACGTGAAGCAAAAAAAGCTGCCTTTGAAATACAGAATAAAGCAAAAGAGTGGGTATTACCCTCCTTAATTATTCAAGCAGGCAAAGAGATCATTGTATGTAATTCAGCTCAAGAAAATTTTGTCAAAAACAGCCGTGTAAAACCTAAATTTATCGTTCATGATGGTGCGAAACATGAATTATTAATGGAGAAAGATGAGATAAGGGTTGCGGTTTTGAACTCGATTTTTGAGTTTTTTGCCACGTATGATCATGAAAATTCTGACACTTTTATCACGCCACAGTGTTAAAATATTAATATTAGATTAAAATATTTTATTGGCGAATTCTAAAAATGCTCTAATTAGCATTTTAATTTTCTTAAAATTATAAAAAGGATATTTATGTACTCAGTAATTGCTTCTGACCTTGATGGCACTCTATTGGCTCCAACTCATACACTTTCAGCCTTTACTCGTCAATCTTTAAAGCACCTTGTAAATCAAGGAGCTAAGTTTATTTTTGCTACAGGACGTCATCATGTTGATGTCAAAGGTATAAAAGAGTCATTAGGGATTGAAGCCTACATGATCACTTCAAACGGTGCTAGGGTGCATGATAAAGAAGGAAATTTGATTAAAAAGCATAATCTAGATGCTCAACATGTCCAAGAATTATTACAATTAGCTGTTGGCTTTGATAATATTTATACACACATTTATACTGGCGACTCTTGGTTTGTTGATAGAGAGATCATTGATGAAGAAGATTTTTTCAAAGATTCTGATTTTAGTTACCAAATATACGATCCTGCTAAAGTAGATCATGATGATGTTTATAAGCTTTTTTATACTACAGATGATCCTATCTGTCTTGAGCCTATTGAAAAATTATTGCATGAAAAATTTCCTAATCAATTTAATACAGCATTTTCTTCATTAAATTGTTTAGAAATTATGGCTAAGGGTGTCTCTAAAGGAGCTGCGTTACAAGAAGTGCTCCAATTAAAAGGGTTCACTTTAAAAGATTGTGTTGCCTTTGGAGATGGTATGAATGACGTTGAAATGCTTGAGATGGTAGGGAAAGGGCATATTATGCAAAATGCTGATGTTAGACTGAAAGTACGTTTACCTCATTTAGAGGTAATAGGGTCAAATGAAGAAGATGCAGTGGCACACAAACTGTTGTCATATTTTGGATAATTAAGTTTAGCCTTGCGCCATTTGATTTTAACAAGTATCGCCCTAAAATATGCATTTATTAGACACATTTGTCATAATTAGGGGAATGCGAAATCAGACAAGAGCCAACTCATGAGATGAGTATTTTTAACAATACTCTTACAAGAGCAAGCTATGACAAGTTATTAATACTCAAGTTTTGTTTGAGGTACTTTAACGGTATCAAACTCACTGCATAAAATTAAAATTCCGGCAAAATGTTATGATGAAGAAAAAAGTAGTTAAGCCAAAAGTGAAACAAAAAAACAATCAAAAAGTGAATATCCATGGTAAACCCATTCTCGATGATGAAGTTGTTTTGTCTTATTTGCAAGACAATCCCAATTTTTTTATGCGCAATGCTAATCAAGTTGACCGAATTCAAGTACCACATGGCATCCATGGTACAGTTTCGTTAGTAGAGTGGCAATTGAAACGACAAAGAGAACGTATAATGCAGTTAGAAGAAGAAATTACTGCACTGTTTGAAACTGCCTACCAAAATGAACATTTGTTTAATCAATTGCTGAATTTAATTTTGTCACTTTCGATTGCCAATAGTTTAGATGATTTTGCAAAACGCTTAAATTCATGGAGCAGAAAGTTAGGGCTCTCTTATGTGGAGATAAGACTGTTTTCTGAACTATGGAATGTTTTACCTCCTTTTGAGAAAACTGAATGGGGTATCGACAGGGAACGATTTGAAAGCTTAAGAATCAATAGATTAAGTCAATCTAGACATTTCTTAGGTCAGCTTAATTCCACTGAATTAAACTTAGTTTTGACCCAAAGAGTACTTGTAGGTTCAGTGGCTTTGAGTATGTTAGCTTTGCCGAATGAATTTGAGTCGAAAAAAGAAACACAACCTATCCAAAAAAGTTTTTCGACTATTGCACCTAATCCTGATAAAGGTAAATCGCCACATATTATGGTGAATGAAAAAAATGCGTATAGTGGATTTATTTTATTTGTTAGTCCGAATGAAAATCATTTTCAAAAAGGATTAGACACTGCTTTACTTGACAAACTTAGTGAACTGTTACCTAATTTGTTAAGTAAATGGATTACACTAAAATAGTTTCTCATTCTTTAAATGTAATTATTATAGGTAAAATCAATGCATGCTTTTGATGATATAGGTGCTAATTTACTCGCGTATTATGAAAATCTAGCAACACAAAAATATGTCAGTGAACATACTATGGATACTTACAGGTATCAATTAGAGGCTTTTAAGCTATTTCTGGAAAAAGAAGAGATCACATCAGTTAACGGGATTACAGCGCAACACATTAAGAATTATCTAGCGGAATCAAAAAAACGAAATAAAAAACACAGCACTTTGCATGCGAAATTAACAATCATTAGAACTTTTTTTAGCTTTTTGGTTGAACAATCGATTTGTTCTGTTAATCCTGCTGCTTTGATTAAATCCCCTAGACAAAACAAAAGATTACCCAAAGATATTTCTCCTGATGATATGAATAAATTGCTCACCAGTGAAGAGCAAGAACCTAAAATTATTCGTGATAAAGCCATTTATGAACTGATGTATAGTTCAGGACTTAGATTAAGTGAAGTGATAGAGTTAAAAGAAGCTGATATTGATTTTGCTGGAATGCAACTTAGGGTGATTGGTAAAGGAAATAAGGAGCGAATTATACCTTTTGGACTTTATGCGAAAAACGCCATGATGTTATGGTGTGAAGTCAGATGTGAATGGCTAAAACTAAATGATTGTAAATCAGATTATTATTTCATAGGCACAACGGCTAAGCGGATTAATCCTAGGACATTACAAAAGCGGCTTGCAAATTTTGGCCAACAAAAAGGGCTGTTAACGCAAATTCACCCACACAGATTACGCCACTCCTTTGCAACGCATATGCTTGAATCTAGTCAAGATCTCAGGGCCGTCCAAGAATTACTCGGTCATGCGAATTTATCAACTACCCAAGTCTATACTCATCTCAACTTTAGTCACCTTGCTGATGTTTATGACGCATCTCACCCGAGGGCCAGAATTGAAAAAAAAAATAGGGATTTATCTGAAGAGTAATAGCAATAACTGTTATTTTTAAGTATAATACCTTTTTATTAAAAGTTTACCTCTTGAGTTGAGGTTCAAACTTAGGGTTTTTAACCAGATAATTTAAATTTGCGGTGCGAACTCATCGCTGTTTTGTTGAAAACGCCGGATGGCTATTTCGAGTAAAACAAAAAAGTTTCTACTTGCAGTTCAATTAACCTGCTTAATATTTTGTTAAGCGTTTACTTTTAACTCCGTACGGTATTCGATAGAACAGATTGTTCGTATTGTTTGGCGGTACGACTCGTCAGAGGCTCCAATGAAAAAAGATATCCATCCTAAATATGAAGAAATTACCGCTAACTGTTCATGTGGTAATGTAATTAAAATTCGTTCTACAGTAGGTCGTAACCTTAACCTAGATGTTTGTGGTGAATGCCATCCATTCTATACAGGTAAACAACGTGAAGTGACTTCAGGTGGACGTGTTGATAAATTCAAACAACGTTTTTCTATCCCAGGTATGGGTAAATAAGTATTGTTTGAAAAACTTGTTTGTATTCAAGTTTAAAAAAATGAAAAAACCCAAGCCAGCTTGGGTTTTTTCATTTTAGGAACAGAGTATTTAAGAGTCATTGAATGAGTTCAACGTACTACATTGGCACCAACATTTTAGTATTATAAGAGATTTAATCCTTGTTAGAAGTAAATAATGTGGCAATGAAGATAAACATTGGAACACAACCTAACATTAAAAGCATTCAATTCGGGGGAAATAGTAAAGCTACAATTGAAGTGGATTTTTACTCGATTTAAATTCTCTTAATACGTCAAAAGGCAATACAGCCCAATCAGTTGCATTACATATAGTAATCATATCTTCAATTTGGGGTCTAAATTCTATCCCCTGACTAGTAATAATCCAAGCAATTTGATTATCTTTGTTCCAAGTAGTTTCTTCCTGATAAGGGCACTCAGGATCAGACATTAGAACAGGGTAGAGATCTGTAAGCTGCTCAATTATCCATTTTTCTAAGGTGATATCTTTAGGGAGTGTTACGATGTCATTTAAGGATAAGCTTTGTCCTGTTGCGTTGTCTAAATTAACAAGCTCTCTATAAAAATTAGTCGAATAAGAGTTGTCACAAATAAAGCTGCCACTGAAATAAAAGCTTGTTATATTTTTATTAAGAAAACTAGGTTCAATAAGATATTTTTTGTTTTCACAACCAAAACTCTGACTAATATATTGCCTAAATTTGATTTCCAGGTAATTGTTAATCATAATCACATCTTGTAAATTTTCATCTGAACTGGGCACTCTGGTAAAAAAGCTTAAATTGCTGTTGTTTTCTTTATGCCACTGAATTTCATATCCTTGAAATTTCTCTGTATGCGTTTTATCAAAACTGAAAGTTTTTTGCCTTAGATATTCATAGATATTGTTATTTGAAAAATTTTGAAGGGCTATTGAATTATTAGTGTCAGTAGGAAGGCTTTTAATCTCGAATATTTCAAATGGAAGTTCTATTTTTTTTATTTTATCAAAGTAGAATCCTTTGTAAGGTGGTGTTGTTTTACTAAAATAAAAACCTAAATTTCCACTGTCGTCGTCACCTTCTATAAGTACATTTTCTTTAGTTAAATCAGAAGATAATGTTCGATTTTTACCTTCATCCTTAAAAAAGTATTGTCCATAAAAACCAAAATCATTTTTTTCAACTTCCATCACAATAGCACGATTATCAATAAGACCTTCAAATACAGTTGCACGGGCTTGGATAACAAATAGTATCAACGGCAAGAGATAGATAACTTTCTTAAAGTGAAAAAATAGCCGTGACATGATGGAATACCTCAGAGTAAAATGCATGAAAAACAAAGATTAAACGAAATAAAAACATGTCACATATTAATTTAACTTACCAAATAAAGTAAATATCTTTTAAAAGAATATACAAAATTTTTCAATTGGTTTAAATATGTGTTATTTTATTGGGTGTAAGCTATGCATTTAACATTTAAAGATGTTTTTAGCCCATTTTTAGTCTAACGAAGCAGAGTAATCAATGTAGTAAATTCATACTATAGACATTTTATGGGTTTTGGTAGACCTGCAATTTTACTGACTTGTTTAGCAGGGCCTTTAGGAAATAGCCTTTGCAGATAAATACTGTTACCTGTTTCAGGGCCATACGACTCTTTTAAGAGCTTAACGAGCAATCTAATTGCTGGGGATGTGTGATATTCAAAATAGAATTCGCGGACAAAGTGTATTATTTTCCAATGTTCTTCAGTCAAGGTAACACAATCTTCTCTTGCTATTAGGTCAGCTAGCTCCTCAGACCAATCGCTGTGGTTTATAAGATAACCTTCTTTATCTCTCTCTATTTGGTTATGATTAAAAATCATCTTTATCCCCTATTTTTTTAGAATAAGTTGTTACAAGTTTTCTGGAGTAATAAAAATCAAAATATTGCCTTTCTAAGAAAAAAAAAGGTATGATAGCATTATTTGACACAGTAGATTGCATCAAACGAAAGATTTAATCTATGATTTAACTAAGGAGATAGTATGTTTAAAAAAATTACATTAGCAGCTCTTATTTCTGCAACATTAGTCGCTTGTACTACTGATAACAGTAACGTGGTAAGTTCTAATCAAATGCAGCGAGCTCAAACGGTTAGTTATGGTACGTTAGTTAATGCTGAAGATATCGTCATTCGTACTGATGGTTCAGCACCAGTTGGTGCCATCGGTGGTGCGGTTCTAGGTGGAGTGTTGGGTAATTCTATTGGTGGTGGTCGTGGCCGTAATATAGGTACCGCTGCGGGTGCTGTAGGTGGTGCAATGGCGGGTAATGCTGTACAAAATCAGATGAATCGCCAGGCAGGTGTCCGTGTTGAAGTTCGTCTTGATTCAGGTAATACGATGATAAATGAGCAGCCTGGAAGTGCATCACAATTTAGAGCAGGTCAACGTGTAGCCGTTTCAACTGCGAGTAATGGGATCACAACTGTATTACCTCGCTAATTTCATCTTTCTAGCGTAGAGAATAAACTGTTTAGAAATTCTTTTGAGTTTAAACTAAAAGAATTTCTAAAATCTACTAAGATAGATATTTTAGTTCAGTAATATGCACTATTAACCACTATTTTTCTTGTTTAATTACATATTCTTTAAATTGTTCCGTCATTTCTACTTTAAAGTCGTTACCTGACTTGTAAATAAGATACACTGCGAGATTATTCTGTTTGGCAACTTCCATCGCTTTATCTTTTCCTAATACCATAAGCCCGGTATCCCATGCATCTGCTTCTAATGCAGAAGGCGCTATCACTGTAGCTGAAATCAGTTTGTGTGTAATTGGTTTTCCTGTATTCGGATCGATAACGTGTGAATAGCGTGTACCATTTTCTTCAAAATAATTGCGATAACTTCCTGCCGTACTGATACTTTGACCTTTAAGATTAATCAACTCCTGTACTGCGACTTCAAGATCAGTTGGCTTTTCAATAGCGACTTTCCAATCTGTACCATCATGACTTTTTCCACGAGAAGTAATTGTGCCACCAATTGAAACTAAAAAATTTGTTTTACCTTTACTTAAAAGATAATCGCCTACAGCATCAGCACCATATCCCTCTCCTACGGTAGATAAGTCAATATACATACCAGGGTGTTTCTTGGTTAAATAAAATCCATCGTGTTCAGTTGTTAGCGTAATCTTATCTAGTCCAGTCTTTTCACGGGCTAGGTGAATATCACTCTCATTTGGGATAAGAGAAGGACGTTTATCTGGACCAAAGCCCCATAGATTTACCACAGGACCAATAGTAATATCCATTGCTCCTTGGGTCTTACGACCTACATATTGTGAAATTTGGATATTTTTTGCCATGCCATCAGAGATTTTAGTGGGCATGAGACTAGGATTTTTATTGAATAGCGAAAGTTCAGATTCAGGACGATAGGTGGAAATTTCGTCGTTTATATTCTCAAGTAAACTATCGATTTCGGTTTGGATTGCTTCCTTCGCTTTTAAATCATTTTCTTGAGTCACATATTTAATGTTATAGTAGGTTCCCATTGTCTTACCCGTCAATTCAACGACCTGTTGACTCGAGTCTTTAACTTTATTCTCAGTGCTTTTATGATCACAGCCAAGGAGTAATAAAGATATTGTCAGAAAAGATCCCATGAGAGTGAATTGACGCAGAGGGGACATGTTGAGTTTTAATTTATACATAGACACTCCAAATAAGAATAAGCGGAAAATTTTAATGATTCAGACTAGTTTAACATTGAACCTTGATGTTCATCAAAAAATTTCAGTAATAAGAAGTAAATATTCCATGATTGCGGGCGTTGATGAAGTTGGTAGAGGCCCCCTCATAGGCAACGTAGTGACTGCTGCTGTGATATTAGATCCTAATAAACCCATACAAGGTTTGCAAGATTCTAAAAAGTTATCAGAAAAGAAAAGAAATCAGTTGTATCAGCAAATTATCGATAACGCGCTATCTTATAAAATAGCCTATGCCTCGGCAAAGGAAATTGATGAAATTAATATACTCAGAGCCACTCTATTGGCTATGAAACGAGCAGTGGAACAACTGCCAATTCCAGCTGATTTTGTCTTTATTGATGGAAATAAATGCCCACATTTGACACTTCCTAGTGAAGCTATAGTCAAAGGAGATAGTTTAGTTGCTGAAATTAGTGCAGCATCAATATTAGCTAAGGTCACGCGTGATAGAGAGATGTATGCTCTTGATTCAGAATATCCCCAATATGGATTTAAAAATCATAAAGGATATCCTACGCCGGAGCATCTAGCTGCAATCACAAAATATGGGCCCCTTGAAATGCATCGTAAAAGTTTTTCACCAATCGCAAATTATAGTAAATAAGAGACACTTTTAGAATAAAAGCCTTATCCTTTATTAGTTTAATTAATAACTTATTTTTTTTAGTGAACAATCATTACACGTATATAATAGTAATGGTTTAAAAAAAATGATTTACATGGAATGTATTATTTAGCAAAAGGAAAAGGATTAATGCGAATTTTATTAGTAGATGATGATGTAGAACTAGCTGCAATGCTCAAGGAATTTTTTAATGCTGAAGGCATTGATTTGGTCGTGGCAGGTACTGGCAAAAAAGCAATAGAATATCTTGAAGAACATTTTAGTGCTATTTTGCTTGATATTATGCTTCCTGATATGAGTGGTATTGAATTTTTGCGTGAAATACGCAGGGAAAATAATATCCCTATTATTATGTTGACAGCAAAAGGTGATAATGTAGATAGGGTCATAGGTTTGGAATTAGGGGCTGATGATTATGTTCCAAAGCCTTGCTATCCAAGGGAACTAATTGCAAGAGTTAGAGCGGTATTAAGAAGATTTGATGATAAAGAAGTTTATGAAAACGAGTCAAAAGATCTTATATATAATCAGTTTAAGCTCTCTCCAAGTAAAAGATTAGTGACCTATAAGCACAAAATGATTGAACTAACCGCTTCAGAATTTAATCTACTTGAAGTACTTTTCAGAAATTACAATCATGTCGTGACTAAAGATGAATTATCTGAAAAAGGAATTGGTAGAAAAAGACAAATTTATGATAGAAGTGTTGATGTACATATCAGTAATGTTCGGCAGAAATTGATTCAAGCCACTGATCATTCAATCACAATTGAAACTGTTAGAGGGGTAGGATACAAATTAAAATTTAAATAGGCGTATTATATC
This sequence comes from Thorsellia kenyensis, assembly GCF_042432445.1. Lineage (NCBI taxonomy): Bacteria > Pseudomonadati > Pseudomonadota > Gammaproteobacteria > Enterobacterales > Thorselliaceae > Thorsellia > Thorsellia kenyensis. The sequence continues at coordinate 16,686 of NZ_JBHLXE010000037.1, forward strand.
TTTCAGGATAGAGGATGAAAATACTTGCTTTTTTTCAAGAAAAGAATGCAATGTATGTTATAGTCCGTTTGATTTAATTATTTATTTTGTAATGAAAAAATCGCTTAAAAGTCGTATGCTTATAGTTGACTTTTTCATTACAGAACAATAAACCTTCTTTTATGAGAAACCTCTATACCAGCCAGATAAAAAATTAATCACTGCATTAATAGCTTTTTTGCAATGACAAACTCAATTATTTAGCAGTCTCCATTAAGATAAAATTTCTTAGTCTCCCTCCATAGAAAACCAAAAAAGACCTAATTTGTTGGAAAGATTTTTAACAATCCCAATTGTCTACTAGCCTTCTTATTGAAAATTATAATTTGGTACGGCATCGTAAAATTTCACTAAATCAATATCCAAATTTTTTTATTCACCTCACGACTAGCACTGATAGCAAAAAATCCACAATTTCGCTTATATCCAATATATAAAAATATTGAGTACATCACATCAATTTCAAAATTTATAATGCTGATAATTTTAGTTTCTTGTAGATATACGATTCTTAATGGATGGGTTTTGCGTCATCTTTCAATGTGTCTTTCATCACATTTTTTAAAAAATTCATTTGATTCCCTTTTTTTTATCATGACTTGTGTTAAATTAGCAATAGATTTCCTTTTTATGATATATTTTACTATAAATGGAAAATAAATTAATTAATTGAATAGGAGAATGAAATGTTAGATAAAGTTAAAGCGTTCAGTCTGGACTTATTTTCTTTAAAAGGAAAAACTGCCATTATCACTGGAGGAAATAGTGGGCTAGGACAAGCTTACAGCATCGCTTTTGCAAAAGCAGGTGCCAATGTCGCTGTTGTAGCTATGGTAGATGACAATGGTGAAACACAAGGGTTGGTTGAGGAGTTTGGCGGAAAATATTATTTCGTCCAATCAGACATAACCAAAGAAGGTGAAGCGAATAGGGTAGTCAATGCTATTGCGAATCATTTTGGTCAAATTGATATTTTGGTCAATAATGCAGGTATTTGTATTAATGAACCCGATGTACTTAAGTTTACACGTACCCAATGGGATAAAATGATTTCAGTCAATTTGACAGCAGCTTTTGAAATGTCTCATGAAGTTGCAAAACTGATGATCCCGCAAAAGAGTGGTAAAATTATTAATATAGCCTCTATGTTCTCATATCTAGGTGGTCAATGGTCACCTGCTTATTCAGCCTCAAAACATGGCATTGTTGGACTTACCAAGGCTTATTGTGATGAGCTTGCTCAATTTAATATTCAAGTTACCGCAATAGCTCCTGGCTATTTTGCTACGCCTATGACAGAAAAAACACGTTCCGATCCGCAAGCAAATGGCAAAGTCCTATCGCATATCCCAGCAAATCGATGGGGAGATATAGCCGATCTGATGGGCGCTGCAATATTCCTTGCATCAGATGCATCAAATTATGTTAATGGCTCAGTGATTGCAGTGGATGGTGGTTTTTTAGTGAGATAAATAGAGTTCCTAAATGTGTGTTAAGTGAATAAATACGTAAGTAAAAAAGATTCTTCAGTGTCAAAATACAAATCAACGAATATTTAATAGGGAGTTTACAATGGCAATATCAAAACAAGAAACTTTAACAAAAATAGAAAGTTTCTTAAAAGCAGATCAAATTATAACAACGCATGACAAACTGTACGATGCAGCTGCAGATAGATACAAAAAATATGCGAAGGCCAAAAATCAATTAGACTCGCCATTACCAACGGCGATTGTGGAACCTGAATCTGCTGAAGATGTTCAGAAGATCTTAAAATTTTGTAACGAGAATGGTGTTAATGTCATCGCCAGAAGTGGAAAAACAGCGACTGAAGGTGGTCTTGAAAACTGGAAAGAGAATACTTTAATTATTGATTCAGCGAGACTTAATAAGATTATTAAAATTGATAGTTATAATATGCAAGCTACTGTTCAAGCAGGGGTATGCTTACAAACTTTAGAAGATGAAGTGAGAAAATTAGGATTAACAACAGGACATTCACCGCAATCTAAACCAGTTGCTCAGTATGGTGGACTTGTTGCAACAAGAAGTATAGGGCAATTTTCTACGCTATACGGTGGAATTGAAGACATGGTCGTTGGGTTAGAATGCGTATTCCCAAATGGCCATATTTCACGAATTAAAAATGTATCGCGTCGTGCAGGCGGGCCTGATATTCGTCATATTGTGATAGGAAATGAAGGAACTTTATGTTTTATCACTGAAGTCACAGTTAAACTTTTCAAATATTACCCTGAAAATAACCGCTTTATTGGTCATCTGATCAAAGATGTGAAAACAGGTATTGAAATTCTACGCGATGTAATGGCCGCAGGATATAGACCTTCTGTTGCTAGGGTTTATTCTGAAGAAGATGCAGCACAACATTTTAGTGAATTTCATGAAGGGAAATGCATATTAATTTTTATGGTTGAAGGACCCAAAGGTGTTGTTGATGCTACCATCGACGGTATTAATGAATTGATAGCTAATCACCAATCTGGATTAATAAAAACAGTTGATAGCGCATTAATAGAAAATTGGTTTAATCACCTCAATTGGTCTCAAGCTAGAATTGATAAAGAAGTTGATGATATGGTCAATTTCAGCAAGCACGATGGTTTTACAACTGAAATATCTGCCGATTGGGAAAGTATTCCTAAAATATATGATGCTGTGCTCAAACGCATAAGAACAGAGTTCGATCGTGCTCCTGATCTGACCATGCTAGGTGGTCATTCATCGCATAGTTATATCAATGGAACGAATATGTATTTTGTATATAACTATAATATTCATTGTGAGCCAAAAGATGAAATGCGCATCTATCATCATCCGATTCAGACCATCATAGTTGAGGAGACACTAAAATATGGTGGTTCTATGTGTCACCATCATGGGATAGGAAAATATCGTAACCAATGGACCAAAGAAGAACACGGCAGTGCTTATTATATGCTAGAAAGCTTAAAAAGTGTTTTCGATCCCAATGGCATCATGAATTTTGGATGTATTTTCCCACAACCAGGTACTGAGAAGTTTTTTAAATAGCAACGCTAACTTCCTACATGTTAACAGAGTAAGCAATCGGCTAGTTTGCATTTTGGCTGTTAAAACGATTTAACAGCTGAGTTGTTAAATAAGGTTATTGCAACTCTGTATGTGTCGATTTATGATTTTTCGCACAACAGGGAATTAGTAAGGCAATAGGTTAATTATGATGAATAAATTATTTTTAGGAATTGATAGTGGATCGCAAAGTACCAAAGTGGGCATTTTTGATGCCCAAGGTAATGAACTGTGCTATGGTACGGCGCTTCTAAAACCCACAGAAACGCCAAGGACAGGCATTGTGTATCATCCAGATGAAGATTTGTGGGATACTTTGCTTTTAGCCCTGGAAAATTGCTTAACTCAATTTACAGGTGATAAATCTCTTATAATGGGTATAGGTCTTTGCACCATTAGATGTTGTCGAGTATTATTAGATGGAAATGGTAATTTAGTTGAACCAGTAATTAGTTGGATGGATGCACGTTTATCACGCCCTTATGTTCATGAAAATGATGAGGTCAAATATGTGACTACCACCTCGGGATATCTGTGTCTTAGAATGACTGGTAATCATAAAGACAGTTGTTCAAATCAAGAAGTGAATTGGCCAATCGATAAAACTACCCTTAAATGGGGGACAGATGCACAAATTACTGATCTTGGACTCAATAGAGAACAATTATTTGAGTTGGTTTTACCAGGAGAAAGTTTAGGTAAACTTAAACCAGAATTGGTCAGCCGCTTTGGATTGAAGGATGGGATTGAAGTTTTTGCAACGGGCAATGACAAAGCTGTGGAAGTATTAGGCTCAGGTCTTAACAGTGAAAATGAGATAATGATTTCATTAGGAACGTTTATATCGGCAATGATGGCTCGCCAAAATGACTTCCCTACTGCGCAAAACTTTTTTCCAACACTGGCCTGTGAACCTTTTAAATATGTTTATGAATGTACTGGTATTAGACGTGGTATGTGGACAGTCAGTTGGTTTAAAAATCTGGCGGGAGAAGAACTTAAAGAACTTGCTAAACATGAAAATACAAGTGAAGAGGAAATTTTAAACCGTATCGCTGAACACATTCCTGTTGGTTCTGAAGGATTATTGACGTTGCTAGATTGGCTTAATCCAGCAGACAAACCTTTTAGGAAAGGGATAATGATAGGCTTTGATGAAAGACATACAAAATATCATATCTATCGTTCAATACTTGAAGCCATTGCATACACCATTCAAAATAATATTAATTTAATGCTAGAAGAAACTCAAGCTAGCGTTAATTGCATCAAAATAATTGGTGGAGGATCACACAGTAAAGTACTGGTTCAAATTATATGTGATCTTTTTGGTGTCAAAGTAGAAACGTTGAAAGCAAAAAGTTCTGCTTGTTTAGGCGCAGCTATATGCGTTTCAGTGGGGATTGGAATTTATAAAGATTTTCTTGAAGCCAAGAAAGCTATGGTAAAAGTGGATACTTGCTTTGAACCTAATTTAGATAATCATAAATACTATGACTCAGTAAATAAGCATGTCTATTCAACTTTACGTGAGTATACAGATCCACTATTGAAAAATGCATATAACTATCTGTAATATCGTTTATAAAACCATAAAGGATTCATCTGCAGTTTTTTGTAATAACCAAATTATGCTTAGATAGAGTCCTTTTTTTCTTATATGTTCCTTTTATTTCCATGCCTTCGTTAGAGTATCATTCAATCATTCAATCATTCAATCTTTAATTCATCATATCACGTGGTATCCCCTCGCTTAACTAAAACTCATAATGCTATAAATGATTTAAGGTTAAGAGGGGGAACGATGATACCCCATAAATTCGAATTTAACTCTGAAGTCTTATAGCAAGTCAATAAATACTCATTAAAAACGTTGAACGATGTGAAACACCTACTTACTCATTGAGTATTTGATTGGTGATGTGTTAAATACGCTTCTATGCTATACTTCAACATAGTTTATAACAATTGATTATAATTCGTTTTAGACAAATGCGTTATAATGAATTTACTCGTTAAGTGTTTACTATAAAGTATCTGTTAATAAGTTTATTTGATGTTTCTATCGTTTAATCAAATTTGCACACAAAAGGCAAGCGAATGTTCAAAATAGATGGAGAGCGATTAAATTCGCTAGAAAAACAGTTGTTTCGGGACACACAGCCTTTGATTTTAAATTGCCCTAATATATCAATTACGGATTTGTCATGCGCTCTAGGAGTCTCTTCATCAAAGATTTCTAAGTTTGTAAGAAAGCTAGGTTTTGCATCTTTTAAAACATACAAAAATTATGTGTCTAGTCATAATTTAGAAATGATATCCCCCTCTGAACATTTAGTCGATGGGAATTTTGGTGAAATCTCTCGCTTGGCTGATTATCTGGCTAGCTTCAATCATCAAATGGTTGTTGATTTTTGGACTAAAATTAGAAGTTGTAATAAGTTAGTACTTTATGGCATCGGGCCCTCACATTTGTGTGCCGAATATTTTGCCTACCGACTGAGAATAGCATCAGATATTTTTGTTATAGCCACAAGCGATGAAGCTGTTGTTAGACATTCTGATAATAGCGATACTAAATTAGTTATACTTTCTACAACTGGATTGTTTAAATCTTTCGACGAGGATGTAAAAGGTCTCAATTACCAAGAAATTATTTTTTTATTTGAAGAATTTAGACCTTTTCCAAATTTTAATGAACATGCAATTTTTTATCTCACTCAATCTCCTGGAGATTCCTCAAAAAAACCTTTTGAAAAATCACGAACACTCTTTTTTATATTTCTAGAGGAAGTCATACAGTGCTTTTTTAAATATAAATCTAAATAAGCAACCTGTTCAATATAAATAGCCCTATTTATTTGCGTAATGTGGGTGTTGATGTTGTAAAGGTTATTTAACGGCTGAGCGCTATTAGTACCACAATGAAATTAATCGACTTCCTTTTGATGTTATCTATAGAAGTAAATTGAGTCTGGTCACCTGTTTGTTTAACAAAGGTAACGTAATTTTTCAAGATAGTTGCTATTTATCATGTTACTTCACGCTCACCATAAGAATTCTTAATAAACCTAGTAGAAACCGATTTAACCCAATTCTTACTAGTTGTTGTCTTGTAACATCATAAAATAAGAATGAAATCGCCTAATGGATGGTTTTATTGAATACTAGATAAAAAGTGCAACGTTAGGTACTAATTGGAAAGTCGTTATAATGGCCTCGATTAAATACAATACATAAAGGTGTCCCCCAAAACTTCCAAGTAACTCATTGCAGATATAGATTAACAACTGCCGCCTCCATCTAAAACTGATCTAAGTCTCAAACCCAAAAAAATAAAAATGGGATATGAAAACAGATGTTTTCTTGCCTCTTTTTAACGAAACCGTTAAAAATAACTGCATTGCCAAACATTTTGATCTATTTATCTTAAATTTTGGTTGTACGCATTAAATAATTTTTATTAGATTTTATGATTATTGTTACCGATAGTAATTTTTGTTAGTTATTAAAGCGTGAGCTCTTGAAAATGTTAGTTATGGTAAAGTTAAGTTGTTTAATTGAATTTTAGTATTACCAAAAGAACGTTTTGTTATAATTCTGAAAAAATTAATTTAAGGATGAATAAGATGCGGTTATCGCTTTTTTGGAAAATATTATTAGGATTTTGGATAGCATTTATTATAGCAGTACAATTATTATGGGTTGTTGTCACTATACACCATGATGCGCCTGAGGATATTGAGAGACAAATAACATGGAGAGTTGCTTCTGTTATTGATGCGCTAAGACATGGTGGCCCAAGAGAACTTGAACTTATACTGCGCACCTGGCCTGAAAAAGAACGTGACTATGTAAAGGTAAACCCAATTCCCGCTGAATATTCTGGTCAAGTGGCATCTGTTTATTTTCCAGAGAGTAAAGCAGGGCACTATTATAGTCAGCACCGTGAATCTGAAATACTCTATAATGAATATGTCATGGCTCCTGATGAAAAACTATATCAGGTCCAATATGATGCCAAGAAACTCCGCGATGAATACCTCTCATTAACCGACAGGTATCTTTTTAATATCCATGAACCGTTACTTTTTCTAGGTCTATTTGGTGGTTTTATTTTCAGCTCTTTCATGGCTTGGAATTTATCTAAACCTCTAAAAGTCATTAGGGAGGGGTTCTATCGTGTATCAAATGGCGATTTATCCGTACGATTACTTCCAGAATTACGGCATAGAAAAGATGAAATCACAGATGTTGCCAGGGATTTCGATTTGATGGTAGATACCATTCACCATCTAAGTTCAGCAAGAGAAGCTTTATTGCATGATATTTCTCATGAATTGAGAACACCCCTAACTCGTATTCGTATTGCGCTAGGCCTTGCTCAGCAGAATATGGACAATATACCTAAAACATTGGCGCGTGTTGCCCATGAGACAGATAGGTTAGAGGAGCTTGTTTCAGAAGTCCTGTCACTCGCTAGAATTGAGAATGAAAATGTACTGGATGAAGACTATTTCGATTTGGACTTGCTAATTGATGTTTTAGTTGAAGAAGTAAAAATCGAGGCGGATAATAAAAAAGTGAATATCAATTTTTCAGTTCAAACAAATAATTGCTCTTGGTTGGTAAGAGGTAAGGCAGAACTCATCAGGCGTGCATTTGAAAATGTCCTACGTAATGCCATTAAATATTCAAATGCTGCACAAACGGTTTATTTTTCACTATTTGAAGAAAAAAACATGTTTGTAGCATTAATTAGAGACGAAGGGCCTGGTGTCCCTGAGGATAAATTAAACTTTATTTTTGAAGCATTTGGGCGGCTACAATATAGTAATGAAAAAATAGGTTATGGATTGGGGCTATCTATTTCAAAAAAAGCCATTTTAGCCCATAATGGAGAGATTCAAGCAAAAAATCACCCTCAAGGAGGATTGATCATTAGAATTGCAATTCCTAAGTTTCTTGATGAATAAAACAATAAGCCCCCCGCTGAGTAAATTAAATGCATCGTGGATTTTAAAATTACCATGACTTAACAAAACAATAAGTGTAGCTCGAAAAAATAGCCGATTTACTGTTCGCTAGGCGTATTATTTATTTTAATTGTGATCCATAAGGTTCAACTTCGACTAAAAAATATTGGTTGAGCTGAACCTAAATGAACCAAAGGAAAATTAAATTCTAGTTAAATGAAATAAACCCCATCTCTGATAATACAAAAGAACAAACGTCTTTTCTCCAATTACTCAAAATATCAATCTGCGATATTATTTCGCTACCCATCGCAATAGGAAGATATTTATCACCATCGTTATTAGCGTTTTTTTCATAATATAGAGTCAAAAGTTGGTTGATCTGTTTTCTAGATCCTAATAGCTGAGCAGATAAATTTTCATCGCTTGCTATTTTTTCAAAAGCAAATTTTATTTTTGCAAAATCCTCTTTGTACCGTGGATTGGTGTGTAATAACTTAACTTTAGGTAATTTACGCTCTTTAAATGCCCCTGTCTTATACTCTTCAATCAGCTGGATGATGGTGCAACCATGATGATTTATTTCGTTGGCATGCATACCTAACTTATTTAATTCGTAAAGAGAGTCAGGTAATTTTTCAACTAATGAGATTAAATGTTTTTCATGAACAATAAAATTTAGTGCTAAATTACGTTTAATTGCTTCTTGATAACGCCAAATAGTAAGTGTCTGTAAAAGAGCAAGTTGCCCTTCATTTAACTTTTCAACATGCGGTGCTTGCAAATAAAGTTTGGAAATATTTTTTTCTTGAGTGACTTTATTAGCTAAATGTGTACATTCAGTAAGTGCAAAATGACGTTTTCTGTCACAAAGTTGCTTATCTATTTTCTCATATAAGGCCAACAAATATTCAACATCATTATAAGCATAGCTAATTTGTGAATCGGTTAATGGCCTAACTAACCAATCAGTTCGTGTTTGGTCTTTATTGATACTGATATCTAAAAACTCTTTAAGTGCATTAGCTAATCCCAAAGAAGTGCCATCTTTTATGAAAGAACACAGTACCTGTGTATCAATGTAGGGCTTCGGTAGAGTTTGAAAAAAATGCCAAAACAAAGCCAAATCTTCACTTGCAGCATGAAAGATTTTACTGACAGTTGGCGCATCTAGGACGTTCTTGAATAAATGCCAATCTTGTATCTTAAGAGGATCTACAATCGCAATTTCTGTATCAGTAGCTAATTGTAATAAAGCAAACTCGGGGTAATAAGTTTTAACACGCATAAACTCAGTATCAATAGCAATCTTTTCTTTTTGCATTAAAGATAAGCAATAAGTATCGAAGTCGCTTTGCGTGATGATAAAAAGTTTTTCCATGAGTGTGAATTTCCTATTTAGCTAAAAATTGAGTTTTTAATTCACGTCGCAAAATCTTACCTACATTAGATTTTGGTAAGTCTTCATGAAATGTTACTTTTCTTGGTATTTTATACCCAGTCAGATTTTGTTTGCAAAAAGCGATTATTTCTTCTTCTGTCAAAGAGTTGTCTTTTTTTACCACACAAACATGAATGAGCTCACCGGTTTGCTCGTTAGGTAAACCAATTGCTGCAGCCTCTAAAACCTTAGGATGTTGCATGACAATATCTTCGATTTCGCTCGGATATACGTTAAAACCAGACACTAAGATCATCTCTTTTTTTCTGTCTACAATACGTATAAAACCCATGTCATCCATTGTCGCAATATCGCCCGTCTTTAACCAATCACCTTCCATAATGTCATGTGTGGCCGAGTGATTGTTCCAATAACCTTTCATCACTTGAGGACCCCTCACCCAGAGTTCTCCAGCAGAGCCTAAAGGTACATCTTGATGATTGTCATCAACTAACCGAACATCGGTTGAGGGGACGGGCAATCCAATACTTCCTGTATAGTGAGTGATATTATATGGATTAACTGCGACTAAAGGAGAACACTCAGTTAAACCATAACCTTCTAAAAGATGGCAACCTGTTGCTTTTAACCAATCATTTGCTACATTTTTATGCACAGGCATCCCTCCACCCACACAGATCCGTAATTTAGAAAAATTTAGTTGATGAAATGCTTCTTGTCTTAAAAAGCCACTAAATAACGTATTAACCCCTGTTATCACAGTAAATGGTGTTCGCGCCATTTCTTTGAGAGTCGTTTTCATGTCTCTAGGATTAGCAATCAGTAGGGATGTTCCCCCATTATCAATCATCAACATGCAGTTTACTGTTAAAGCAAATACATGATACAGCGGAAGTGCCGTAACTATGGTTTGAACTTGCTCATTAAAAACAGGACCAAAAACGGCTTTTGCCTGAGCAAGATTTGCGAGCATATTACGGTGAGTTAGCATCGCACCTTTTGAAACCCCTGTCGTGCCACCAGTATATTGCAAAAAGGCGATATCATCGGGTTTAATTTCTGGTCTTTGATAATCAAATAAAGCACCTTGTTTTATAGCCGAATTAAATTTTATTGCATTAACAAAACTAATTTTAGGTACACCTTTTTTAATGTATTTAATGACAAAATTGACAAATCGTCTTTTAATAAAGCTCAATTGATCGCCAACACTTGTCAAAATAATATGTTTAATCGGTGCTATCTCTAAGGCTTCTTTTAATGTTTTTGAAAAAGCATCTAGGGCAACAATTGCTACAGCACCACTGTCAATAAGTTGGTGAGACATTTCCCTAGGTGTATAGAGTGGATTGACATTAACAACGGTCATTCCCGCTCTTAAGATACCAAAAAGGGCTATGGGGTGCTGTAATATATTAGGCAACATCAATGCAATTCTATCGCCTTTTTTTAACCCTATGCTCTGTAGGTAACCTGCAAAATAACGACTGCGTTGTTCAATTTCTGCATACGTGCGTATATCACCCATAGATATATAGGCTGTTCTGGAGGCAAATTCCATTTTAGCGCGTTCAAGTAAATCCACTAAAGAGGCATATTGATCAGCATCAATCGTAGCAGGTACTTCTTTAGGATAATTTTTCAACCAGATTTGTTCCATAATAGCCTCGGTGTAATTATAGTTTTATAAAACTAGTATATTAACGAAATAAGTAATTTAATTTAACGAATTAAAGGGAGTACCACATCTAATTGTCAGTTGGCAAAAGTGATCTTAAATATCTGAGCTCTGCAATTTTCACTTCAATTATTGCTCGTATTTCTTCAAGTGAATTATTTTTTTCTTCAATAAGTTGTTGGGATAATGCCAAGTTTTTGAAATCGAAAAAGAATATGTCCGCTACTTCTATTAAAAAAGTAGAAAAATAACCAATACGATTATCAACATAGCTACGTCCCTTAACTTGGCCAATGACTGTCACAAATGACCCATTTAATTCAATTAGGTTGATTCTAGATGACAGTTTGTTCTTTGCAATAACTGCAACAAATCTTCCATCGGGTTGGGCATTTAACAAAGGCTGTCCATAACTTAATGGTATACTCAAAATCTCCATGGTAATTTCTTCATTAGTGATACTCACAGAGGTTACTTTCCCCCCCAATCGAATAGTTTGTTCCTCGTATCGACTAAGACTATTTCTAATAGAGTTAAAGTCCTCAGAGGGAAGAGGAGGACTAGCTGCGCAGCCGATTAAAACAAGAGTGCAAAAGCTAATAATTGATAAGAGACTAATTTTTTTAATCATAAGCATAGTAAGATTTATTTACCAGGTAATTTTTGCCAAGTAACTTCGTTTCTTAAGTACATAGGTTCTGCTTCAAATGCACTGACAAAATCAGCATTTTCAAGCTTACCTATTGCCAAAGTAATCATCTCTTTAGCATGAGGGAGTAAAATTAAATTAGGATTTAACGAATCTATATAAAGAGGTTTTATTGATTCTGTTGAATAAAGTTCAGGGTAAGTCTGAAAACCAGTTCCCGCAACCACAGAAGGAACAGATGACTTTATGTTATTTAATAAATCAATCAATTTACTAGGTGAAATCACCATAGGATTGATAAACTCCGTCCAAGTAGATTCCTGACAATTGAATTGATAACCTGCAACATACACTTCGCCCATTCGTGCATCGATAGCGCTAATAACAGATGTGTGACCAGATAATGCATAAGCACCTTGAGCTAATGCCAGTAAATTAGATATAGCAATTAGGGGTTTATTAATGCCAAAGCTAAGTGCCTGTGCTACACTTACACCAACTCTTACCCCAGTAAAACTCCCAGGGCCTTCACCAAACACGATAGCCTCTATTTCCTTCAAAGAAACTTGCGCGTCGTTTAAAAGTGCGTCAACCATAGGGAGGATTTTTTCCGTATGTTCTCGCGGAGCATCAATTTGCATTGAGCTTATTTTACCTTGATGCAATAGTGCAGCAGAACATGATTCAGTCGCAGTATCGACAGCGAGTAATGTTCTACCGAGTTTATATTGTATTGGACTATATTCAATATTCATTTAATTACAAAGTTCTTATTATTTACGGAAGGATTTCGGTCGGTATACAATGGCTTTAGGGGATTGTGCAGCCCATAATCTTTGAACATGGACTGTAACCTCTTCTCTGTTGTGGTAAAGCTGTTTTGCTTGTATTATGACATTTATATTGGCATCTTCAAGTGCTTGGGTTAGGCGAGCAATACACTCCTTAACTGTATCAAATCGCTTTTTCATCGGCAGTTTAAGGTTGAAAATAGCTTCACGACACCAACCTTTAACAAGCCAATCAATCATTAAGGATGTTACTCTGTCTGGTTTTTCTATCATATCACAAACAACCCAATAATTATTTCCACTGGTCGGTTGGAACTTAAAACCATCGACTCTATGATGTCTTACTTGACCAGAATCCATAATGCTTTGATCCATATCTCCATTATCAACGGCATCAACCATCATACTACGAATAATTAATTGATAAGTCCATCCCCCAGGACTTGCCCCTAAATCGACTGCTTTTAGTCCGCTAGCAAGCCTTTCTTCCCACTCTTCTTTAGGTATAAATTGATGAAACGCTTCTTCAAGTTTTAGTGTTGAACGGCTAGGGGATTTAGCGGGAAATTTTAGTCTGTTTATTCCCATAGAATAAGGTGAATTTAACGTCAGGGGGAGATTAAACTTTTGCCAGCTTCATCAGCATTTAAAATCATCCCCTTGTTAAATTGAAT
>NZ_JBHLXE010000038.1:0-71030 GCF_042432445.1 Thorsellia kenyensis
AGAACTAACAGGCATAACCAGAGAAAAAATTATCGTGGGGTATGCACTTATGTCTTGAATTCACCAATTTTTAATTACCGAATTCGTAAAAAGATAAATCATACAATTTTTTAGAGGATGTCTTTTTTTTGAAAATGAAATTGTGGGCCTCAGATTAGGGGTTATAAAAATTAGAAGGCTATAAAATAAATTATAGCCTTCTGCAGAAAGTCAATTTCTTTCAACTAAAACGATTGTGGTATGTTGAAAATAAACCTTGTATCAGCATGATTTGTTTCATACCAAAGGGAGCCTGTTCAATGTATTTTGCGAAGTTTTTTTGATTTTCAGAATCATTTTTATAAGCTCTAACTTCTTGTTCTAAATCGTCTATCTCCTCTTTTAAATTGCGATAAGATCTTAGTGCTGTTACCTCTAAATCAGCTGCATTTTTACTTATTTCGTCTATTATTATGTTAATTTGTTGACTATATTGCGCGTCAAAAGTTTCTTTTTTTTGCCATAAAGCTTTGAACTCGGGAGTATCATGATAGTTATCCTTTTTGGTTATTTCATTAAAATCGATTTCAAATTGTTTATTAAATTCGATTCCTTCACGATAAATTTCACTGTTTTCGAGTTGTTCTTTTTCTAATTGACTTATGTAATTGGTAAAATCATCTTCCCCTGTGAATTCTTTACCATTAACTGGGGTATTCTTCCAGAAATTTTCCAGCTGAATTTTCAAATCAGCTATTTTTTGTATTTTATTCTCAATTTCAGGTTTTTCTGCTAAAAGTCTTTTAGATCTAATTTCATATGTCTTTTTTTCGTTTTGCATAAATGCATTAAAATCATTTTCAAATGAAGTTGGATTGAAAATAATTACATTCAAATTGTGATCTTCTCCCGCTTCCTTAAAATTATCAATAGCTACACCAAAAAATAAATTTTTTACTAAATGGAGATCAAAGTCTTCAAGTCTAAAGTTAATTAGATTCATGGATGATACAGGTGTACCAATGATAAGTTCTTGCTTCTTAATGTCATCAGTATTTTTAGGCTCAGTTATCAATAGGGAAAACTCAGCTTTGTCGCCTGCATTGGCAATTTTTTTTATATAAATAGAGTGGGGACTAATAACTTTTAATATTCTATAGGCATCATGCTTGAGTTTGATTTCACCTTCGGTTTCATAAATTATGCCATCAGTACCCTCAAATTTGTTTTTAACACTTAATGAGTCAATTTCAACTGAGGGGTAGCTTTTAGAAAATGATTCATTCAATTGTTTTATATCCAGAGGATTTGAATCGCATGCACTTAATAAAAAGCAAATGCTAGAGATGAGGAGTAATTTGTTTTTTTTCATAGAAAAATCCCTGACAAGAATAGGTAATTTATAAATAGGTATGCTTTCACTTTGTATAAGCATCAGTAAGCAGAATCAGTTAATAAAATTATTATAAACTATTGGGAAATGTTTGGACAAAAAAATTATTAAGTAATAAGTAATAATTAATAAGTAATAAGTGATTAGTGATTAGTGATTAGTATTAATTAGTAATGGTCAAAAATTTTAACTGCGCTCAAATTCTAATTAAAATAATCTATGAAAATAGAACCCAAATAGCCACTCTAAATTTTTGAACCATTATCTTAACATCCTTACACTGTATATTAGTGTATTGCATAGGCAGTTATAAATCCTAAGACAAAAACTAATCCAGTCCAATCATGTGTTGTCTCAAAGGCTTCAATTATCATACTATCAACAACCATGCAAAGAATAGCTCCAGCAGAAAATGCTATAATAAAACCTAAAATCATGGGATTCACATCGTGTAAAAATAAAGGGGCTGCCGCTGCTGATAAAGAGCACACCAGAGCAATTCCCCCCCACAAACAAAATATTTGACTTGCTGATTTTCCTGACTGTTTCATACTACTTGCACTACTGAGTCCTTCTGGAAGGTTAGATAAAAAAATAGCGATTAACAGTACATGACTGAGTTCTCCCCCGTCTAAAAATCCCAGGCCTAAGCTGAGTGATTCTGGTATACCATCCAGTAAAGCTCCTATGGCTAATAGAAGAGCAATGTTTGAGTTAGGTGAATTTGATTTTTTGCTCGCGTTTCTTTTTTGAATAAGACTTAAGGATTTACCAGCTAAAATGAACACAATTGTACCTAAGAAGAGACCCAATAGAACAATAGCAGTGCTTGCTAGATGACGAGCTTCAGGTATTTGTGAAAAGCAAACGGCAGCAATTAAAACCCCGCTACCATAAGACAAACTTGTTGCGATTATTTTTTTTGAAAAATTTAAAAAATATCCTAAAGAAGCGCCAATGACTAAACTACTTGCACTTAAAAGCCCAAATGACAATGCCTTTAGTATGATTGCTGCGTCCATTTATTTATACCTTTTCCCCAAAGTTTAAAATCAATTCAGTATACCGTTGAAACCTGGAATTTATACATTAAAAATTTGATGTGCTTCACAAATTTACGATTATGATAAGATTTTATTTTCACTAATGGATACGAGATTTGGATAAATGATGCCATAATGAAATGGCTATTTAACTGATTTTTTAACTTTTCGATAATTGTATAAAACCCAGTTGTATAAAACCAAGCATTTGAAGCTCCCTTTGAAATAAACTCAAAATAACAAAGGTGCTAGAATGTATTCAATTTAGAAGTCTGTTCATATTAAGTGTCATGACACTTGAAAAACCTAAAAATCTAAGAATTTTTTTACGGAGCATTTATTATGTATACATTTATTGGTGGTATCTTCTTGCTCATCATAGGATATTATACCTATGGAAAGTTTGTAGAAAAAGTTTTTGGGCCTAAAGAGAGACCGACTCCTGCTTTTACAAACAGTGATGGTGTGGATTATGTACCTATGAACACAGCTAAAAATTCACTTATACAGCTGTTAAATATTGCGGGTGTTGGACCTATTTTTGGACCAATAATTGGTGCTTTATATGGGCCCGTTGCATTTATATGGATTGTTCTAGGGTGTATTTTAGCAGGCGGTGTCCATGATTATTTAACAGGGATGATTTCCATTCGTAATCGAGGAGCTCATTTACCAGAACTTGCTGAAAAGTTTTTGGGTAAAGCTATGCGTCATATCGTAAATGCCTTTGCTTTATTATTGCTAATACTTGTTGGTACAGTTTTTGTGACTGCACCAGGTAAACTGCTTTATGATTTAATGGATAATAAAATTCCTTACGCCCTAATTGTCAGTGTCATTTTTATCTATTATATTTTAGCTACACTATTGCCAGTGGATAAGATCATTGGTCGTTTTTATCCTTTTTTTGGTGCTTTACTAGTGATAAGTGCAATTGGAATAGGTATTGGGCTTATCATTACAGGGGAAGCCAAAAATATTCCTGAACTCAGTGTTGAGAATATGCATCCAAA
Source organism: Thorsellia kenyensis (assembly GCF_042432445.1). NCBI lineage: Bacteria > Pseudomonadati > Pseudomonadota > Gammaproteobacteria > Enterobacterales > Thorselliaceae > Thorsellia > Thorsellia kenyensis. Next base: position 3,429 of record NZ_JBHLXE010000038.1, read on the forward strand.
TGGCTTAGCTATTTTTCCTTTGTTATTTTTGACCATTTCCTGCGGAGCTTTGTCTGGTTTTCATGCAACCCAATCGCCTATCATTTCAAGGACAACTCAACATGAGTTTCAAGGTCGTAAAATATTTTATGGCATGATGATTGCTGAAGGCATTATTGCGATGATTTGGGCTGCGGCAGCAATGGCAATGTTTTATGAACCTAATGCTCCATTTGGTCAAGGATTATTAAACTTAATCAATGAAGGAACTCCATCACTTGTTGTGAGTAAAGTTGCTGTGACTATGCTGGGTGGCATTGGCGGTACGCTAGCAATACTAGGCGTTATCATCCTACCAATTACATCAGGTGATACTGCTTTTAGAAGCGCTAGAATGATAGTCGCAGATTATCTAAAAATCTCACAAGTGGCCATCGCAAAAAGGCTTTATATTGCTATTCCTTTGTTTGCTATTTCAGTTATCTTGCTCCAAATTGACTTTGATATTTTATGGAGATACTTCTCTTGGGCAAATCAATCTACTGCCGTGATTGCGCTTTTTGTCGGAGCTATGTATCTTTATATTGGTGGCAAAAATTATTGGATAGCCTTACTGCCAGGCGCATTTATGTTGATGGCTATTATTACTTATATTTTGCAAGAAAAAATTGGCTTCGGCTTACCTAGAGACATATCATTAATTTCCTCAACAATTCTAAGTGCGGTCATTATCGCTCTTTTTTTCTGGCAGGCTAAACGCCAAAAATTAGCGAATACTCCTTTAGAAGAAGATATTTCGCATTGGGATGGTAAACCTGTTGGTGGATATGCTTTTAATTGCAAAGGTGGAGTCGCTGCTGAATAAACTAATATTCTTAAGTTTAATTTAAAAACTTTTTTGTTTTGTAAGTTTCTATGAGTTTTCTTGCTGTTTCCTATCAAAAAGCCTAGTGATAAAAACATTTATTAGGCTTTTTTTATTTGTAGGTAATAAGTAAATTTATATTTTTTTAGTACTTCTCCACTCTTTTTCCTTTTCCGCTGAGCTCCGGTCATTTTTTTATTTTTCCCAAAGTATCTTTACATATGCCTTGAAAATACTGCATTTGTTTATTTTCCTATATTTTTTCAAATAAAAAGATTGAAATATTAAGTAGAGTACAAAAAATATTTTTATTGAAATTAAACATTATTTACTATGTAAAATATTTTGAATTGTATAGGAAATGTAAGTTTATTTAATGAATGATGCATTTTAAATATAAATAGCTTTTAATAAACATCTAGGAATTATAAGTTATTGATAATGAATGTTTATCCGAAAGGGTTATCTAAAGATATTTATACATACTTACCAAGGAATAAATGGCTTTTAAAAACTATAAAGGAGGATAGGTTAAATGTATAAGGTGAATAGATTATGGATATTTTGGGCTTTTTTCTGTTTATCAGGCCAGAGCATCGCATCCATAGATAAGGGATCAACAGATAAAACAGCTCCTATTATCGGAGCTCCACCTTACATGAAGTCCGTAACAGGGATTCAAGACATTGAGGATACATATGCTTTTGATAGCCAGTGGAATCCTATTACTTATGTTAATGCGATGCTTCACGTCCCAACTTCATTTTGCATACAAGAGAACTCTTCAGCCATCGCGGAGTTCTCGCAAAATGACTATTTAGGAAATAATATAAGTTCAGGTAATTTTGATCTAAGCCAAATAAATACAGTTCAATTTGTGTTTGGTGACAGGGACGGAGATATCTGCGCTTTTGATGAGTCACATGAGGTAGAGTGGTATATCTTAGATAATGGTAACAAGGCTTGGGAATCAATAACAAGTTGGGATGACTTAAGCAAAACGCTCATTGATAATGAGCGTTTTCCTGGCAGTATACTACCACCTTCGAGCACAACATTCTCTAAATATTCACAAAGGCTTGTCATCCCTGAAAGTGCATTAAATAAACGCATTGGATTTATTTACACCCCAAAATCTAAAGTGGGAACACCTAATACAGGTCCTGACATTAAAGTATGGGATTTGAACTTTTCCTTTGGTCAGCACATGAATTTGGAAGCTGGTATTATAGATGAATCAAATGTTGGATTCAAAATCAAAAAGATTGATTACCACGCCGGTGGTGGCATCGTTTACCCTAAATTAAATAAGCCATCTATTGATAATTTATTTATTGAAGGCAAATTTATGCCAGGAGAAACACTCAAAGCCAGCTATGAGTTTAAATCAAATAACACTTTGGGAGCAGAGGAAATGTCTCGATTTTGGTGGGAGGTAGATGAGCAAAAAGAGGAAATTACTCTAGATAATACCAATTATACTTTGACTCCACTTTCTAACATAATAACAGATAAAGAGATGGGGAAAATCATTTTTGTTACTGTCTTACCTATATTGAAAACCCAGAATGATCTATTTGTTGTAGGAAATGCTGTCACAACATCTACGGTTGCTGAAGGTAATAATGTAAAGCATTTGCCGTACATCCGAAATTTAAACATAGAGCCGTTGAAAATAAATAATATAGCTTCTGCTACTTATAACTATAATTATTTTGGTGCAGATGGCAGCATTGACTCATCTGATTATACATGGGAAATGTTTGGAAGAAATGGCAATTTAGAATATAGTCAGTCATGGACGGTTACCCAGAGTGGCAGAATTGATAATGGTCCGGAACTTAAGCTAGCGGATGCGGGAAAACTTATGCGCATTACTATGTTACCTAAAACCAGTTTAGGAGTGACAGGTACAACCGTTTCATCTGAACAAAATATTGAAAGTCTTCTCTATCTTAATATGGTTCCCCCTTCAGATAGTTTGAAAATAGGTGGAGGCAAATTTATTAGCTTCAGAGTAGTAGCTCAATATTGGGATTACTTTACAGATGTAACAAAAATAGGACAATGGAAGTCCTTAGACAGCGATGTACTTATTAATGCCCAGGGTATAGCAACCCTTGCTCCAACAGCGAGTGAGAATAAGATTGCTGAAATTGAGTTCACCTATGAAGGAAGAACACAAAAGGCTTTTGTGGAAATATTGTTGCCTGATTCTCAAACTATTGAAAGTATGGATCAGTAGAAAAAAAGAGTCACAAAGCTTATTGAGTAAACAAGACGGATATTTCTATCTATGCATAGTATTTCCAATGTAGTGATGAGCGTTTAATTTTAATTTAAATAGGTACAATTGCTAAGTTATGTTTCATTCGTGCAGTGATTATCCTTTTTTAGGGATTAAAACGAATGAAACATAACTTCTTATTACCTCTTAAAAATCAATAAAATCAAACGCCTAAAGATTTTGTGGCGATAGAAATTGATGTAAAGGTTTCTAAAAACTATAGCTATGGTATGAATTAAGACAGGTCAAAATGCTCGTTACGTCGTCAGGCTTGGGGAAGCAGATCCCCCTATGATTGACTTCGCTTCAAAAAAACACCTTAAATGTGAGTAATATCAATTTTTTACCCGTTTAGGTCTTAATTGTTGATTTAGTCAGTAGAGAAAATAATACTCAAAAGATAATGAGAGTGTTTTTAGAGTGTATGATAACTGTATGAAAAAATAAATCTGATTGTTGTTACTGAATATTTTCCCATACGGAATGGATAAGAGTATGGAAAAATCAATGATTTTCTTTCAAACGCAAAATTTTTTAGACGAAATGTTAAATAAAAACTTCTTGGGGGGCGCTTATATTTCATACTTGGTTTATAAGAAAAAGACAGCAATTTGAGGCTATAATTTAACTTCTTGCCTGCTGCTATCTGCCGTCTATTTCTGTCTAAATTATTGCATACCTAACTAGGGTTTAATTAAGGTCGTTTCATCTGTACATATCGCATCAATGCCTAATTCAAGTAAGTATTTTGCTCGTTCTAAGTCATTAACTGTATATACAAAAACAAATAACCCTAATGCTTTAATTTCAGCTAAACGCTCAGTAGTAATGAGAGTATGATTGAGATGAATGGCTATGATCCCTCCTTCTTTTGTCCTAAGTGGTTCAATGAGTGTTTGCCAATCATTTTTCCATTCATGCATCAAATATCCTAACCATAACTTAGGTTGAGCGTTTTTAACTGCAATTAGCGTGTCAATCGAAAATGAAGAAATTAACGGAGGAAGTGAATGATCTTTGAATAAATTGACAACTTGATCGGCAATTATTTTTCCTGTGTACTCATCAAGCCCATTTGCAGGTTTAATTTCGATATTGACAGCTAAGTCTAGTTTTTTGGTACACTTAGCGATATCGCCTAAAGTGGGTATAGGTTCACCTTTAAAGGCTTCACTATGCCATAAACCGGCATCTAACTTGCTCAATGTATGCCATGACGTCTCTGATGCTAATGCCTTTAAATTAGCCGTTCTTTCTAGGCTATCATCATGTAACAAGAATGCTACATCATCAGCTGAGAGTGTAACATCAAATTCAACCATTTTGTGACCTTGTTTGGCGCCTAACTCCATTGCAGCAAGAGTATTTTCAGGAGCATGCTTACCCGCACCTCTGTGCGCAACAACCTTTGGGAAGGGCCAGTGAATACCATTAAATTCCATATTAAAATCCTTATTTGTAAGTATATTATATTAAATAAAACGTGAGTTATGATATAGTTTTACTCTGCGGTAAATGGCTACACCTATTTTTATCATCACACTGTCAGATGTTCAAACAATATTTTGGACGCTTAACTAAAAAATAGTATCAATTCTTTTACCTGATATAGGATCAAAGCAATAACAATTATTTTTAGCAATTGAAAGTGAAATCTTATCGCCTATTGTAGGTTTTATATCATGGGCGGCTCTTATCAAAATGGTTTGGCCTGCAATTTTAGAATATATCAAATTGTCAGCACCTAAATGTTCAACTAATTCCACAATACATTCTTTAAAAATAATCATGTCTTTTTTGTTTTTATCACTTACGCAATCTTTATCCTGCCTAAATGAATTTTCATCAATAGCCTTAATTTCGTTATTGATATTTTTAGCATCGGTAGGGGGAGTTAATCCCTCATGGTTCAATATTTTAAAATGCTCAGGTCTTACACCTAAAATTAGCTTACATATTTTTTCCCTACGTTGAATTTGTAAATTCTTTACCAAAATCTCAGCATCCTCTTGCTCAGAGTCATCGCATTCATTTATTAAGAATATTTTGTTGATATCTGGGTAAAGCTGGATATTTAACAAATTCATGGCTGGTGAACCAATAAAACTTGCAACAAAAGTGGATTGAGGATTGTGGTATAAATCTTCTGGGGTTCCTATCTGTTCGGCTATCCCTGCATTCATAATGATGACTCTATCAGCTAAAGTCATTGCCTCTACTTGATCATGTGTTACATAAAGGCTTGTTACACCTAATCTGCCCTGAAGTGCTTTTAACTCAAGTCTCATTTGTACACGCAATTTTGCATCTAGGTTTGAAAGTGGTTCATCAAACAAAAAAACAGAGGGTTTACGCACAATAGCGCGGCCCATAGCAACTCTTTGTCTTTGCCCTCCAGAGAGTTCTTTAGGTTTACGGGTTAACAATTCTTCAAGAGATAATATACCAGCAACTTCTTTAACTTTTTTTTCTATTTCACTTTTTAGTTCGCCTCTGATTTTTAGTCCATAAGCTATATTATCGAATACACTCATGTGGGGATAAAGCGCATAGTTTTGGAAAACCATGGCAATTTGTCTATCTTTAGGTTCATCTTGCGTCACATTTTTGCCATCAATCCATATTTCTCCTGAAGTCGTTTGTTCTAATCCTGCAACCATTCTAAGCAAGGTTGATTTTCCGCAGCCAGAAGGGCCTACAATAACAATAAATTCCCCATCCTCAATTTCAACATCAAGAGGCTGAATAATCTGTTTGGTACCATCATAACTTTTTGTGATTTTTTTTAATGACAGAAATGACATATCTTTTCCTTATATAAATAAGATATAAAAATTTATATATTAATCCCTATAACGAGTGATTTTTTATATCAGTGATTAGTTAGTTGCTAACATTTTATGTTGGCTTTGATCCTAAAAACATATCAGAACTAAAAGCGTATCAGTACTAAAAGCATATGAGGATGTATGCTGTTATCTATAAAGCAAACAAGTGCTCATGGTTATCTATTTTTCAGCGTCTACCAGTCCTTTTACAAACCATCGCTGCATGACAAGCACTATGCTGATTGGCGGCAATAATGTTAATAACATGGCTGCCATGACTTGATTCCACTGAGTAGGAACACCATCATGAGTAATCATGTTTTTTATACCTGCCACAGCAGTACCTAAATCGGCTTTTGTGATCACTAATAGTGGCCAAAGGTATTGATTCCATCCATAGATAAATGTAATTACAAATAAAGCAGCAATATTTGTTTTAGACAGTGGTATCACAATATCAATAAAAAATCGCATCGCTGAAGCGCCATCAATTTTAGCAGCCTCTATCAGTTCATTCGGCAAGGTTAGAAAAAATTGCCTGAATAAAAACGTCGCTGTCGCAGAAGCTATTAAGGGTAAAGTTAATCCTGTATAACTATTTAGCATGTTAAGATCGGCAATGACTTCAATGGTTGGAAATATTCTTACTTCAACCGGTAGCATTAATGTAATGAATATAAGGAAAAAACAAAAATTTCTAAAAGGAAAGCGGAAGAAAACGACAGCAAAGGCTGAGAGCATTGAGACAACAATTTTACCAATCGTAATAATAAACGCCATTAAAAAACTATTCACTAACATTAACCAAAATGGCCTTGTGCTATCACCTCCGACACCATTTAGTAATATGTTTTTTAAATTTTCAATAAAATGGCCACGAGGTATGAGAGGAGCGATTTCAGTAAATACCTGAGAATCATTTAAAGTGCTCATAACAAAAGCAACATACAGTGGAAAACATATTATCAAAATAGCTAAGCCTATCATTATATGAGCAAAAATATCAAATAGTGGACGTTTTTCTATCATTGGTAACTTACTCTCTTTTCAACATATTTAAATTGAATTAGCGTTAAAATGCCTACAAATATCATTAAAATTATTGATTGAGCTGCAGAGATTGATAAATCCAATCCAGTCATCCCATCACGGTAAATTTTATAAATTAAAGTCGTGGTAGCCTGAACTGGTCCACCTTGAGTTGCTGCATCTATAACAGCAAATGTTTCAAAAAAAGCATAGACAATATTGATAATAAGAAGAAAAAAACTCATCGGAGCAATTAAAGGGATAGATACGGTAAAAAATCGTCGTACAGGGCCAGCACCCTCTACAGCAGCAGCTTCTATTAAGGATTTAGGTACGGATTGAAGTGCAGCTAAGAAAAAGAGGAAGTTATAACTGATTTGTTTCCAAACGGACGCTAATACAACTAATGTCATGGCTTGAGTGTTGTCCTGTGCATGACTCCATACGATTCCATTTGACTCTAAAAAACGCATTATTACCCCAAAGCCAGGATTAAACATAAAACTCCACAATACACCTGCTATAGCGGGTGCTACAGCGTAGGGTAATATAAAGAGTGTTCTATAGAGCATTTTTCCTTTGATGACATAATCGACCAATGCAGCAAAAAAAAGAGAAGTAGCTAAACCTATACCTGCGACTAAGAGTGTAAAAATTGCAGTGGTTTTAAAAGATTGTAAATAATATCTATCATTAAATAATTCAGAAAAGTTATCTAATCCAACGAATGTGCTTGATTGGCCAAATGGATCTACGGCTTGAACCGAAAAAATCATGGTTTTAGCCGCTGGCCAAATAAAAAAAATAACTGTGATTAATATTTGTGGTGCCAACAATAAATAAGGCAAACACTTATTTTTAAAAAAAGGGCGGGTGTTCATAGTTAACCATTTTTGAAAAGTTAAAAAAATTAAAGAGGTTAATCATTTTTGCGTGGTATAAGCAAAGAAGCCTATTAACTCTATCTGCTTTGAGCTTAGCTAATAACTAAAAGTTAACAATTAACAATTAACAATTAACAATTAACAATTAGCGATTAAAACTTATAACTTTTAACTTAAAACTAAAAGCAGAATAGAGTATTTACCAGAAAAATGCGTTATTGATTAGATTTTTCAAATCTTCTTAGCTGTTGATTAGCTCTCGTATTGATGTCATTAAGTGCGCTCTCTGGTGATTTTTGCCCAGTTAAAACTGCTTCAAATTCTTCATCTGCGATTTGGCGAATTTGAGTCATATTACCTAAACGTAACCCGCGTGTATGAGGGAGGGGTTCTTTGAATAATAATTGCTCTATAGCGACATTTGCACCTGGATTTTTATCATAAAATCCTTGTTGTTTTGTTAATTCATATCCGGCCAGTGTGACAGGGACATATCCCGTGTTTTGATGCCAGCGCGCTGCATTTTCAGGTAAAGCAAGATAACTTAAAAAAGCAGCAATGCCCTTATAGGTATCTTCTGATTTATCTTTCATGACCCAGAGGCTTGCGCCTCCTATCATTGTATTTTGAGGGGCACTGCTTATCCCTTCTAAATAAGGTAAGAATCCCATACCTAATTCGAATTTGGCGTTAGCTTCAATACTACCGCGGGAGCCAGATGAACCTGTAAATATTCCACAATCGCCGTTATAGAACTTTTCCATCCCTTCATCCCTACGGCCAAAATATTGTAAGGTTTTATCTTTATTCATTTGGTTTAAAAAATTTAGAAAATTAATATGGTTTGCTGTATTAACTTGTAACTCAGCCGAAAGACCGTCATAACCATTATTTAAAGTCGCAAAAGGTAAACCGTGCCAAGCACTAAAATTTTCAAGATGTACCCAAGGAGCATTACTGAACGTATATCCGCAGCTCATTCCTGATTCTAAGAGTTTTTTTGCATGTGTTTCAACTTCTTGCCAGGTTTTAGGGGGCGTTTTTGGATCTAATCCTGCTTTTTTATAGGCATCTTTATTGTAGTATAGAACGGGCGTAGAGCTGTTAAATGGCATGGAAAGCATTCTGCCGCTTTGGCTGTCAGTATAATAAGATCGCACCGTATCTACATAGAGTGATTCATCAAATGGCAAATTGGCCTTTTCGAAAACTTCATATACCGGAACAATCGCATTACTAGATATCATAGTTGCTGTTCCTACTTCATAAACTTGTAAGATTTCTGGTGATTCGCCAGTTCTGATCGCAGCAATACCGGCAGTAATAGTTTCATCATAATTTCCTTTATAAACTGCACTGACTTCAAAATCATTTTGCGATGCATTGAATTGTTGAACTAACCCATTAACTTCTTCACCTAATTGACCTGACATCGCATGCCAAAAGGTAATATCTGTTTTTGCTTCGACAAAAGACGCTGACGTGAGTGAAGCCACGATGAGAGAATAAAGGCCAACTTTTTTGAGTGAATTAATTGATAAAATAGAATCCATATTGATCTCCTTTTAAATGTTTTTATTCTAATAGGTGTTTTAACACTTCAATTATCGAAATATAAGATGTAATTTTTATTACAATTTGATGATAGTTTTATGTAAGTTAAAATTGGATAGAAACAATTTAGGGCTTTAGCTTTTAACATAGCGACATTCAGTTAAATAAAGGAGGATAGAATTGATTAAATTAGTTTAAGTGAGTTAATGGTTACATGAAATTTTATTACTTCACAAATCACACCTAAGTTTTTATTCAAATAAATAAACTGAGTATTTAAAGGTCAAACTGCTGAGAAGTACCTTACTAATGATATAAAAAGGTAAGGTATCTTATTTTTAAAAAATCTTAAGAGTAGATAGGAAATTTAAATGAGAGGAGAACTGTAGGGAACAACAAGTGAAATGAAATATGTGACAAATAGTATAAAAAAGAGGCTAAAAAAGAGGCTAAAAAATGTATACAATCTTTTTAACTTACCACTTAAACTCAGCAAAAGTAAAGTAATTAAGTGGTAAGTCCAGCTATAATTTATTTTGAATTATGCTTGTAGAATTGTGAATCTTTAAATGCGGTTTTCATTAGTATGTAGTAGGAAATTCCGCCTAACACAAAACCGATTATCCAAGCAAGTTTCACAAAGATCAGTGCAGGAATAGCGCCAATTAACATAGCTATGATAGCACCAGGATTAATCCCTTTGAAAACACCTTCTGAATTGTAGAGCTCTTGGATGTTTACCTGTTGATTTCTCAGGATGAAGTAGTCAACTAAAAGAATAGAAACTATAGGACCTAAAAACGCGGAATAAATTAAGATGAAATATCCTAGTCCTTTGGCAGATTCTTCATTAACTAATATCCATGGGAAGGTACAACCTGCTAATATCCCTGTGATTATAACAGCATAACGATATTTCAATTTAGTTAAGAGGGTTATTACATAGGTAGGGGGAATGATATTCGCGACCATATTAACTGCAATTGCACCAAGTACTATAAATAAAGAAACAGCTACAGTGATATAATCATTGTTAACTATTTTAGGGAAGGCAACAACAGGATTGGAAATACCCGTTACTGAAGCAAGCATTGCACCGATTGCTAATACAAACCCATAAGCAATTACAATAGGAACGAAATAAAGTAAGGCACGTTTAGTATCACTGATCCCTTTTTTAAGCTCTCTTGAATAATCAGCAGCACTTAAGAATATGGCAGCATAGTTACCCATAAACATCATAATAAAAGCAAAAAATTCAATACCCCAAGTGCCTTTAGTATCTATCCAGCGCTCTTTAATTACCGTACTATGTTCCGCCATTAGAATATAAAAAACATAGATGAGTGCAGAGAGAATCACGATTGAAACAATCATTTCAACCCATTTGACTGCATGGAAACCATACATCGATAAACCGATTTGGATGGCCTGCAAAATGAAAAAACAAATAAATGCGTTATCAAAGGTATGGCCACTTAGTACTTTTAATATTTCATTAAGAGCACTGGCTCCTATCCAACTTTGAAAACCATACCAAACGATGGCAGGTATTCCCCTTAGGAGTGAGGATACTACAGCACCTTTTATCCCGAAAGAGAGCCTTAATTGAATAACATAAGGCACACCAGTTTTGTAACCAAATCTATCGTTTAATGCAAAAAGCGTCGATATAATACCGATAGCAACAAGCGCTGCGACAAAGGTTTGATATGCATTCATGACAGCAACACCAGCCACGACTAGACCAGCACCTAAGGTCATATTTCCTAGATTAACTCCATCTCCTAACCACATACAGATGTAATCCATGCCTGAAACTGTTCTGTCAGTTTTGGGGAGTAGTGATTGATCAACATCTGTTGACAAAGAGGCATTATTTTCTGTTGATTGGTTATTTTTCATTATCTTTATCCTTAATCGAATAGCATGAATATTCGAGTTTTCTCATCAATAACTTAAAATCTAAGTATTAAATAAGTAGTTAGTCTACAACGGCTTCAAATAAACACAGTGTCGGTTCTAAAAGTAACACCTTGGTTAATTGTAAAAAGAAATTTGCTTTATGTTTACTTCCTTTAGTTAGGCGAAGCACCTACTTAAGCTAAAGAAAATTAGACTAAATTGCAAATTATTTTATTAAAAATATGATGTAGTTATCAATAAACCATTTTTTTAACGTTGAATTCATTTTCTATTTAAAATTTCGCTCTGTTTCTTGTATAGTCTGACATAAGTTACTAGATAACTAAAACAATTAATTTTAACAATTAGTTTTCGTTAATTGCATATAATCCCAAAAGGTTGATTTTAATAACAGGATAAGCAGGATAAGCAGGATAAGCAGGATTGATTCAGACTAACGATGCATTACCAAGTAATTCTTACATTTACTGTAAGGATCATACATGGTTTGTACTTGGGTATATTTTCAGTCGATGAGTTTCATTTTAAGTGTTTTTAAATATCAGTGCGCTGGTATTTATATACCTGTAATTGTAATAGTTATAGTTCACATTTTTATTCATCAACTATTTGAAATGGGGATCAACAGCTGTTTATTAGCAAATTTGATTACTCTTTTTAATGAATACGTGCATATTATTTTTAATAACAAAAATAGCAAGCTATGGTTTGTTGCACAGAGTGGTCTGGTATAAGTGGTCTGGTATAAATTGGTTGAAAGAGTTTTATAGATGCAGGGACAATTTTTTACGGTTGTCATGAAAAGTGTTCAGTAAACATCCCCTTAAACAGAATTATGCTGAATAGTGATTGCTCATTTTGATATTTTGCGTTAAGTTTAATTACACTATCTATTACTTTAGTATCTATTAGGTTATGATATTGGGTTATGAATTTCTATTAATTGATGTCTAAGGAGTATTTTATGTCTAATGGAAAAAACTATTTTTTACTTAAGGGAGGTCATCCTCCTGAAACTCAGATAACAACGACAAGAGCAGTTTTTACTGAGGCTTATGCGGTGTTACCGAAGGGTACTATGATGGACATAGTGGCCAGCTTTTTACCTCATTTTGAAAAAACACGCTGTTGGATTTTAGCAAGACCCCTTTCAGGGTTCGCTGAAACCTTTGCGCACTATATTATGGAAGTTCAACCTGGTGGAGGAAGTCAATTTCCAGAACCTGATAAAGGCGCACAAGCGGCGTTATTTGTTATTGATGGAGAAATTACCCTTCATTTTAACGGTAAGGATCATGTCGCAAAAAAAGGGGATTTTGTTTATATTCCCGCGAATATGCCTTGGACGATAAAAAATGCGGGTGATACGACTGCTAATTTTCATTGGTGGCGTAAAGCTTATGAAGCAGTTGAAGGTTTGCCGTATCCTACACCTTTTATCAAAAATGATGCTGATGTCATCCCTGCACAGATGCCAGGAACAGATGGTCGCTGGGCGACAACGCGCTTTATGGATCCAAATGACTTAAGCCATGATATGCATATCACTATTGTGACTTTAAAACCTGGTTGTACTATTCCTTTTCCAGAGACTCATGTCATGGAGCATGGGTTATATGTAATTGAGGGTAAAGGAAATTACTTATTGAATAAAGATTGGATTGAAGTTGAAGCCGGCGATTATATGTGGCTTCGTGCGTTCTGTCCTCAAGCATGTTATGCCGGAGGACCTGGAGATTTTCGCTATCTCCTCTATAAAGATGTTAATAGACATCCTAAACTCAGTTTTCGGTGATTATAATCATACTGATGATGAAGTTAATTTGTCCAATTGCATTAAAATAGTCGTTTTATCCAATAGAAGGACTGTATTTACGGTTATTTTCCGTACCCTTAGATCTGTACTTGTTGCATTCATCGGTTTTAAGGGAAAGTCTCGATTCACTTTTTTCACAGACGTCAATCGAGACATACCATCTTATATCAATTTTATTGATATTAATGATTTCTAATTCATAAGTTAATTAAGTCGCATCTAACAAGTTTAAAATATAGGGAGATACTATGCGTTTATCAAAAACTGAACTTAAACAATTGATGGCTAAAAAATTACACAAGGCCGGACTTACACAAGAGCATGCCGATATGGTTGCTGATGTTCTTGCTTATTCTGATGCAAGAGGCCTACATTCTCATGGCGCTATGCGTGTCGAATATTATGCTGAGCGAATAAACAAAGGTGGTACTAATTGCAACCCTACTTTTAAATTCGAAGAAACAGGTCCGTGTACTGGAGTTTTCGATGGCGACAATGCTGCAGGGCATGTTGTTGCTAAATTGGCGATGGATGAAGCTATTACAATGGCCAAGAAAAATGGTGCAGCTATCATTGGAATTAAACGTCTTGGCCATAGTGGAGATCTTTCTTATTATGTCCGCAAAGCCGCTGAAGCGGGTTTAATTGGGATAAGTATGTGTCAATCCGATCCTATGGTTGTGCCTTATGGTGGTAGTGAGCGTTACTATGGTACAAACCCAATAGGTTTTGGTATTCCAGGTAAAAATGGTGATCATATTGTTTTTGATATGGGGACTACAGTAGGGGTTTGGGGGCGAATTTTACATGCGCGTTCTAAAAATACTCCAATTCCTGAGGGGTGGGCTGTGGATGTTGATGGCAATGAAACAACCGACCCACATAAAGTGAACGCTCTTTTAGCTATTGCAGGAGCGAAAGGTTATGGCTTAGGTATGGTCATTGATATCTTATCAGGGATCTTAGTCGGTCGCCCTCATGGAAAACATGTAAGTTCTATGTATCATGATTTAACCAAGGGCCGTGAACTCGGTCAGCTTCATATTGTTTTTGACCCAGCCAGGTTTGGTGCGTTTGAGGACTTTACTCAAGGCATAGCAGATACTATCCGTGAAATCAATGAAATGAAACCTGCTGATGGATTTGATCAAGTCATGGTTCCAGGCCAATCAAGTGCTAAACGTGCGGCAGCTTATGAACGTGATGGTATTGAAATTGTTGATGATATCTATGAATATTTAATCTCAGATACTATTCATTTTAATCGCTATGATAACAAAAGCCCATTTGCGGGTTAATTCCTTATCTCGCTTATGTATTGATTAAGTGTGCTGCATAATTGAACAAAATGACTTAATTATGCAGCTGATTGAATCTAAGAATGATTAAGTTGATATCAAATGAAATCAGCATGTAGTAAACCGCTATTTACTCACTTTTGCATGTTTGCAAAATTTTCATCAAAAATCACCTAACCGATTCTCTTAGCTAAATGATTCAAAAAGCAAAATGATTTAATCTACCTATATACATAAGCACAATAAATCAACTTGAACGAATCAATGATTTAATGGACTAAAAATAATGCAAAATACTTATGACACTCTTATTAAAAATGGCCTCGTAGTTTTAGAAAACGAAGCTTGTGAGCTTGATGTCGCTATAAGCGATGGGAAAATTGTTGCGCTAGGTAAAGCGCTTGGCAATGCAAAGGATATTATCGATGCCACCGGTCATATTGTAATGCCAGGGATGATAGATCCACATATGCATATCTCAGAGCCTGGCAGAACTGAGTGGGAAGGGTACAAAACTTCTGGTCGTGCAGCGGCAAAAGGTGGTGTGACCACATTAATTGAAATGCCCCTAAATCAGCTCCCTGCAACTGTCGATAAAGCGTCAATGGCAGCAAAATTTGATGCAGCAAAAAATAAGCTTACAGTAGATATCGCACTTTTTGGCGGCTTAGTAAATTATAATCTTGACAGATTACATGAGTTAGAGGAAGGTGGTGTGGTCGCCTACAAATGTTTTGTGGCTACTTGCGGTGATAAATCAATTAGTAACGATTTTAGGGATGTTAATGATTATGAGTTTTTTAAAGGTATATCTCAAATCGCTAAATTCGGCAGTTTTATCGCAGTACATGCTGAAAATGCTCAAATTTGTGATGGATTAGGAGAAGAAGCGATCAAAGAAGGGCGCGTTACTGCGCACGATTACGTTGCCTCAAGACCTGTCTTTACAGAAGTTGAGGCGATTAGACGTGTTTTATATCTAGCCAAACAAGCTAACTGTAGTATCCATATTTGTCATGTGAGTAGTCCCGAAGGTGTAGCAGAAGTCACTCGTGCAAGGCAAGAAGGACAAGATGCGACATGCGAATCTTGCCCTCACTATTTTACCATCACGACTGATGAATTTGCCAAAATTGGTACATTGGCTAAATGCTCCCCTCCCTTAAGAGATAAAGATAATCAAGAGAGACTATGGGAAAAACTGTTATCTGGTGAGATCGATTTTTTAGGATCTGATCACTCTCCTTGTGTCCCGAGTATGAAAGAGGGGAATATCATGCAAGCTTGGGGTGGTATTGCGGGCCTACAAAATTGTCTTGATATGATGTTTGATGAAGCGGTTCAAAAAAGAGGAATGTCTCTAGCGCATTTCGCGAAAATCATGGCGACTAATGCAGCAGATCGCTTTGGCTTAAAACACAAAGGGCGCATCGCTATTGGGAAAGATGCAGATATTGCTATTATCAAGCCAAATACTTCTTACATACTAAAAAATGAGGACTTAGAATATCGTCATAAAGTCAGTCCTTATGTTGGGCGTACCATCAATGCAAAAATTACTAAAACACTCCGTAGAGGCGAACTTATTTATGATATGGATCAAGGCGTCATTGAAAGTACGAATGGACGCTTTATTCTAAAACATGAGATGTAAAAACTAATGACCGTTTAACTCATTTAGTAAAAACGCCTACAGGTTATTTGCATAGATCTATGAAAAGAAATAGGCCTATTCATATTTTTTAAAAGAGTTAAACTTGTCAATACGGTAGCCTAAGTCTTCAACCGCGCTTGTTGGTTGGGACTGTAAAAATTAAATTAATGATGCGAGTACGACCATAGTAACTTGCAAAGGTATGTTTTGACAGTCTTTTGTCAAAATTATTTGTTCTCCTCATTAATGAATTTTAACGAAGGTTAAATAGTAAATAGTACTAAGTTATGAAACAGTATGTTGTAATTAAAAATATTAAGGTTTGTATCAGCAATTGCTGATCCATGTTCTCGTTTATAGACTAAGAGGGATTTATATGTCTGTCGTCAAATCGATTGTCCTACCCGATACTTACAGAGACTCTGTTTTTTTAATGAAATTGTCAGTACAAGCCAAAGAAGAGAGTGGCGCTGAACAAATTTCTGCCATGATGGCAACGCAAAGGAATAAAGAGTTATACCAAAATTCTGGATTGTTAACTGATGAAATCAGTCAAGCAAAACCTGATGATTTAGCTATCGCGGTTAAAGCACCAGAGGCGCTGATTGAATCGGCATTAGCTAAAGTTAAAGAACTCCTTAATGCCGCACCGAAAAAACAGGCGCAAGAAGGGGCTGTTATAGCTAAAACAATAGCGCAAGCTATGCAAGACAGGTTAGATAAAACAACTGTACTTATCAGTTGCGCAGGTGATTATGCAGCCTATGAAGCGGCTCAAGCAGTTAGCGCAGGCTGTGATGTGGTTCTTTATAGTGATAATATATCACTTGAAAAGGAACGTGCTTTAAAAGAGCTCGCTAGGAGTAAAGGGCTTTTAGTCATGGGGCCTGACTGTGGTACTGCTATCATCGATTCAATTCCTTTTGCTTTTGCAAATACCGTTGGAAAGGGAAGTGTTGGGGTCATTGGAGCCTCTGGTACTGGTTTACAAGAGGTTACTTGTTTGCTCGATCGTTTAGGTGTGGGTATAAGCCAAGCCTTTGGTACGGGTGGTCGAGATCTTAAAGATGACATCGGCGGCATAACAGCAATCAGTGCTTTTGAACGATTATTAAAAGATGAAGAAACCAAAATTATTGGTATTTTAGGTAAACCACCAGGCGATAAAACGAGAGCAAAATTAATTGCATTAGCTAAAGATTCATCAAAACCAGTCGCTGTACATTTTCTTGGAGCAAAAGAGTATGATTTGGAAGAAAAAGCCAACATCCCTTATGCAACTAATTTAACAGAGTTCTCTCTCTTATTAGGTAAGTTAGCGAATACGCAATTACAAACACCTAGCGAGTTTCAAACTGAAACTAAACCTGTTGATGTAAAAGGAAAATACATCAGAGGATTATTCAGTGGTGGTACATTATGCCAAGAGTCAGCTGAAATTGCAGGTAAATTGATTGGTAAAGAGTTATATTCTAATCTTTCAGTAGATGGATTTACTGCAATCAAAGCTGGAACCAAAAGTATAGGAAACTGTTTTTGGGATTTTGGTGAAGATGAATTTACTGTGGGTAGACCCCATCCTATGATGGCACCAGAACTGAGAATGGAACATTTAGTTGAATCGCTATTAGATGAAGAAGTAGGCGTTGTATTGGCTGATATGGTTATTGGATTTGGTGCTGCGGATGGACAAGCTGAAACCTTTGTCAACGCATTAAAAAAAGCTCAATCGCTTTCGTCTGGTAAAAGTCTAGAGAAATTGGTTGTTCTCTCTGTGTGTGGTACTGAAAAAGATACACCAGCACGTAAAGAAGTTAAAGCAGTGCTTGAAGCAAATGGCGTACATGTTTTTGAAAGTAACGCTTTAGCAGCAAACTTTGCTTGCCAAGTAATAGCAAAAAATAAATAGGGAGATAACCATGAGTAAGCACAATGTAATTAATCTCGGAGTTGATAGTTTCTTACCCGCGTTTGTACAAAATGACATTCCACATACGCATTTAGATTGGAAGCCACCTGCTCAAGGTAACACGGAACTTATTGATATTCTTTTTAGACTAGCTACTGAGCTTGTAGATGAAAAAGGTGATTCACTTATTGATAAGGCCAATCAAACTGCGTTTGATAAAATGCGTCAAGGACAACCTGTTTTAAAACGCATCTGTTTTGCGCATGAAATTATTCCAAACATGACTAAAAAAACCATTTTCCATGCAGGACCTCCGATTGATTGGAATGACATGTGTGGTCCAATGCAAGGTGCATTCATTGGTGCGTTAAAATATGAAGGATTAGCTTCCACAGACGACGAAGCCAGAGCCTTAATGCAAAGTGGTGAAATTACTTATGGGCCTAATCATTATAATCAATGCGTAGGGCCTATGACAGGAATGATTTCTTACTCAATGCCCTTATTTGAAGTGGAAAATGAAACGTTTGGTAATAAAGCTTACTGTACTATCAATGAGGGCATCGGTAAGGTCATGCGATTTGGGGCAAATGGCCCAGATGTGATTGAACGTTTGCATTGGCTTGAAAAAGTACTTGCCCCTGCATTAAATAAAGCAATCATTGAAGCGGGTGGCGTGAATTTAAAAAATATCATGTCACAGGCTTTAACTATGGGTGATGAAATGCATCAACGTAACGTTGCTGCAAGCCTGCTTTTTTATAGACAAATCAGTGGTCCGCTAGCTTCTGTAACTCAAGGCAATAAAGATGCACAAGCGATTGTTGAGTTTGTTGCTAAGAAAAATGATCAATTTTTCTTAAATTTAGCTATGGCTGCCACAAAGTCTATTGCAGATACCATCAGAGATATTCCTTATTGCACAGTAGTTTCTGCCATGAGTCGTAATGGGGTTAATTTTGGTATAAATGTAAGTAGCTTAGGTTATACTTGGTTTGAAGCGCCTTGCTTAAAACCGAATGCATTATACTTCCCAGGATATAGTGAAGAGGACGCCAATCCGGACATGGGCGACTCTGCGATTGTTGAGTGCTATGGCATTGGCGGTATGGCGATGGGAGCGGCACCTGCTGTGGTCCGTTTTGTTGGTGCAGAGAGTGTGCATGAAGCTTTTAGATATACAGAAAGAATGCGTGAAATTACGGTAGGTATGAATAATGACTTACCCATTCCTACCATGGACTTTGCAGGCGTTTCTTTAGGTATTGATATCCGCAAAGTCGTTTCAACGGGCATACTACCCGTCATCAATACAGGCGTTGCGCATAAAGAAGCTGGAGTAGGGCAAGTCGGTGCAGGAATTGTAACTCCGCCAATGGATGTGATGGTTGAAGCGCTAAAAGCGTTTGCAGCAAAGGTACTTAAATGACAACACCTGTTAACCTAATCACTTGGTTGGCAGCGGCTCTTCCCATTATGGTGTTACTCTATCTGCTCATTATAAAAAAATGGGCTGTGGTAGATGCCGCCATATTGGGGGTAAGCATTACTTCCATTACCGCTTTTTTTATTTTTAAAGCTCCGTTAACTACCATGAGTTACGAGATAACTAAAGGGGTATGGAATAGCTTATCGATAATTGCTGTTATTTTACCTGCCATTTTTTTATATGAACTCAGTTTGCGAACACGTGCCTATGACAGTATTCAAGCGGCTTTAACTCGGTTAATTCCAGATAAGTATATCCAAGTGTTGGCCATAGGATGGTGTTTTGCCAGTTTTTTACAAGGTCCTTCTGGATTTGGGGTACCTATAGCTGTGACTGCACCTATCTTGATTGGTATTGGTATTAAACCTTTTTATGCCGTCTTAATTCCCCTAGTTGGGCATGCTTGGGCTGGTACATACGGTACCTTGGCATTAGGGTGGCAAGCTTTGGTGCAACAGACATTTTTGGCTAACGATGCTAATGCCTATTTAGAAGCGGCGAGCTGGACAACTGTATTTACAGGTTTAATGGCAGTTTTGGCAGGATTTGTCATAAGCTATTTTTATGGAGGATTCAAAGCAATATATCATGGGTTGCCTGCTATTTTACTTTTAGGTGCCATTATTAGTATAGGTCAATATTTGACGTCACAACATTTTAGTGCATTAAGTGCTGTGCTGCCGACGACATTAGCATTAGGCGCTGTGTTTTTAATTGCTAAATTACCTAGGTATCAAACAAAACAGATAACTTCGTTTATCCATTTAGAGAGTGTAAGTGGCAAAGAACTACATGCATCCAATGAGAAAAATGACTCGAATATCGCGCCTGAAGTTTCAAATTTGCCATCTAAAGAAAATAGGCCAGATAATAGACTAAGTGAACAAAAAAAGGTTGGCATGGATAAAACTCTACCATTAACTTTTATCCAAGCACTACTTCCCTATCTAGTTTTAGTGATTATTTCAGTCATCGTACTTCTTATTCCGAGCGTTAAAGATTTTTTGACTCAATATAAGATGAGTTTTGCTTTTCCTGAGACTCAAACCGCTTATGGACATATTAATACGGCTAATGCAAATTACGGTCAGATAAGTTGGCTTACGCATTCAGGATTCTTTCTGCTCTTAAGTGCGTTATTGACAACACTTTACTATGCTCATAAAAGGGTATTATCTCTTAGTCAAATACCTAGTATGCTTTTGATCACATTGGATAAATCAGTACCTCCTGCTTTGTCTATTATGTTGTTATTGGTAATGAGTAAATTGATGACAGGTAGTAATCAAATTGGAGTACTAGCGGCAGGTACTGCGTCAGTTACTGGAGCTTATTATGCATTTTTTGCACCAGTAGTCGGTACAATAGGCACCTTTATGTCTTCAAGTAATGTCAGCTCTAACATACTCCTAGCTCAGTTTCAATCATCTATGGCAAATATTACAGGACAAAATCCGGCTATATTTCTTGCAGCCCAAACCAGTGGTGGTGCCTTAGGGACTATGATATCGCCGTCGAATTTACTTCTTGGCGTGACTACTGCGGGAATTGTAGGTGCTGAGGGTAGCATCATTAAAAAGTTATTACCAATTATTGGATTACTGCTGTTAATAGTCGGTACCTTAACTCAATGGTTTTCATGATTTATTTAAGAGTCAGGAGTATTATTAATATACACTGGCTCTTTAAAACAGACTTTCATGACATCAATCAGATTAGGCATTTTAAGCGTTCAATTGAGACTCATTGCTATTTATATTGAGCAATAGTAACAATTCGGATGTTCTAAGCTTCTGTTGAAGTAAAAAAAGTGAGTATATGAAACAAAAAATTAAAGCTGTATTGTTTTTTACTTTTAGCCCAATATTAACAGGGTTATTCCTATTACTCATTATTTTATGTTTTTTATTAGTTGAAAATGGCGCTCTTACCATTAAAAATTCAAACTTTATGACATTGATTTTTGATGCATTGTCTGTGATTGCGGGCTTCAGCCTGGGTTCTTTTATGATAGGCTTTATTCCAGCGACATTAGTTGGAATTATTTATGTTAATACGGTTGAAATGTCGATCAAAAAACAAAATTGCCGGTGTACTCTATTTGGTTTTTTGTTTACATCACCAATAAGCATATTTATGTTACTCATGCTAAATTCTAATATAAATAACAACTATGCAATGTCAAATGAATCTATAGACCTTATTCGAATTGCTTTAGCATTAACTCCCTCTCTTTTAGGTGCATTTACTGCTTTTTGTGTTTCCTATTGCTTAAATAAAAATCCGCGAAGACGCCGTTTACTTATGTATTAAACTGTCGAATAAATTTCAATGAATCCGTACTAAAAATGTCATGTGTTTGATTATGTTTAACATATATCTCAAATTAATTTTCTTTTGCGGTATATCACTATATTTCTTTTTCTTTTATTTTATCGTTTCAGAATGTTAGCCAATATAAGTGATATATGCTTATGCAAAGAGTATTGTTTAAAAGCATACATTTTAACCGTGCATTTGCATCAATAAAACAAAAGTTTTACTGTCTATGTGAAATAGTGTGTCTTTAATCACATTACTCATATTTTATAGAGAAATTTACCTTTTGATAAGGTATAAATAGAAATAAGATAAATTAATAATGTTATCGTTTTTTTGTTACAAGGCTTTTAAACTTGCATACGAGTATTTTAAACGCAAGGTGGCTGGATTATTTAAATTAGGCAAGAAAGTGTTAATTTCACTGAATATAAATAACAATGTCAATGTCCAAGAAATGTAGTGTGCATTACCTATAAATTTATGACTTGATATAAATAATAATCAATTACAATAGATTACCGAATGAAAATTAAATTCAACAAAAAACAATTTAATGTTAGTATGTTATTTGTTGTGAATTTTAATGATGCTCACAGCGAGATTAATCTGAAGAAATATTAGATCTCGGATTCATTTTAAAGAGTTAAGCTTTCATGAATTAAATTTTATAACATAAGATCTGTTCTTATTAATGAGGAAAATATGAAGAAAAAAATTTCAAAATTAGCAACGATTATTGGCTTCATGGGGCTTGGTTTATCCGGGTTCGCTCAAGCTAATACTCTAGTTTACTGTTCTGAAGCTTCACCTGAAGGATTCAATCCACAACTTTATACTTCAGGCACTACCTATGATGCAAGTTCGGTGCCCCTTTATAACCGTCTTATTGATTTCAAAAGAGGGACTACGGAAACGCAACCTGCGCTCGCTGAAAGCTGGACTATCAGTGAAGATGGTAAAACGTATACATTCAAATTAAGAAAAGATGTTAAGTTCCATACAACGGATGATTTTACCCCAACAAGAAATTTTAATGCGGACGACGTTGTTTATAGTTTTTTAAGGCAGCACGATGAAAAACATCCGTATTATAATGTTTCAGGGGGAACCTATGAATATTATTCTGGGATGGGAATGCGTGATATGATTCAATCGGTTGAAAAAATCGATGATCATACTGTTGTCTTTAAATTAACTAGAGCAGAAGCGCCATTCTTGGCAAATTTAGCCATGGATTTTGCCTCAATTTTATCTGCTGAATATGCTGATAACATGCTAGCAGCAGGAACACCCGAAAATGTGGATTTATATCCAGTAGGTACAGGTCCATTTCAAATTGATGATTACCAACAAGACTCAACAATTATCTACTCAGCGTTTGAAGATTACTGGGGAGAAAGAGGTAATGTTGAAACACTAATTTTTTCTATAACACCTGATGCAGCAATTCGTTATGCAAAAATGCAAAAAGATGAGTGTCAAGTAATGCCTTATCCTAATCCTTCTGATATAGCGAGAATGAAACAAGATGAGTCCATTAATTTATATGAAGATGCAGGGCTCAATATAGGCTACATGGCCTTTAATGTGACTAAGCCGCCGTTAGATAATGTCAAAGTAAGGCAAGCACTCGCGATGGCTGTCAATAAACCTAGTATCATTGAAAATGTATTCCAAGGTACAGGCCAAGTAGCTAAAAACCTCATCCCACCAACCATGTGGGGCTATAATGACAGTATCGAAGATTATAAATATGATTTAGAAGCAGCAAAAGCACTTTTAAAAGAGGCGGGAATAGAAGGAGAAATAACCATCGACTTGTGGGCGATGCCAGTGCAAAGACCTTATAATCCAAATGCGAAACGAATGGCTGAAATTATTCAAGCGGATTGGGCTAAAATAGGGGTTAAAGCCAATATTGTTACCTATGAATGGGGTGAATATTTAAAAAGGGCTAGAGATGGTGAACATGATGTTGCTTTAATGGGCTGGAATGGCGACAATGGTGATCCTGATAACTTTTTTGCTACACTATTTAGCTGTGATGCGGCGAATAATGGTTCTAACTACGCAAGATGGTGTGATCAATCTTTTGAAGACGTCATTCAACCCGCTAGAGTAAGTAGCAACCAAGAAGAGCGTGTTGCTTTATATAAAAAAGCGCAAGAAATAATGCATGAGCAAATGCCTGCGGTAATGATTGCACACTCAACAACTTTCCAACCAGTAAGTAAGCGTGTGGAAAATTTTGTGATAAGCAAAGTAGGTAAAAATGCTTTTGATCAAGTTAACATCAAAGAAAGTAAATAGTTTTAAACACTTTATGTAGTTAACGTATACAAATGACAATCATCATATTTTTTGCTAACAAAGAATATGATGATTTTTTGTTTTATAAAGTAATTCATTGTCATCGAAGATATTTCTGAGAGAAATTCATGCTGAAATTGATTTTCAAAAAAATAATCACGTTGTTCCCCACTTTTATAGGGATCACACTCATCACATTTTTACTTGTTCATTTGATACCCGGCGATCCTGTTTTGCTAATGTCAGGTGAAAGAGGGCTCTCTGAAGAACGACATGCCCAACTACTTGCTGAATATGGTCTAGATAAGCCACTGCATCAGCAATACATCTCTTATATTCAATCTCTTTTGCAAGGCGATCTAGGTCAATCAATTAAAACCAAAAAACCTGTGTGGGACGAATTTGTTCCTAAGTTTAAAGCCACATTAGAATTGGCTTTATGTGCCTTATTACTCGCGATTGCTGTCGGTATACCCCTAGGTGTGATTGCAGCGGTGAAGAGAGGGTCATTTTTAGATCACGCCACCATTACACTCTCTTTAACAGGTTATTCCATGCCAATCTTTTGGTGGGGCATGATGCTTATTTTAGTGATGTCTATTCATCTAAATCTCACTCCAGTAAGTGGCAGAATAGATCCTGCTCTTGTCAGATTCCCAAGAAGCATAAGAAATGATCTCACAGGATTTATGCTTATTGATACATGGCTCTATGGCAAAGAGGGCTATTTTAAAAATGCAGTGTCGCATTTAATTTTACCGACGATTGTATTATCAACTATTCCCTTAGCAGTCATTGTCAGAATGACTCGTTCAAGCATGTTAGAAGTACTCAATGAAGATTACATCAGAACAGCAAGGGCCAAAGGACTGTCTAAGTGGCGAGTAATTGTTATCCATGCACTTAGAAATGCGTTAATGCCGGTGATAACCGTTATAGGCTTGCAGCTCGGTGTATTACTTTCAGGCGCAGTACTGACCGAGTACGTATTTTCTTGGCCTGGGGTAGGTACGTGGCTAATCGATTCATTAGAAAGAAGAGATTACCCTGTGATTCAAGGGGGTGTACTTATCGTGGCGACACTTATTATTTTAGTTAATTTAGTTGTTGATATACTTTATGGTTATATTAATCCTAAAGTGAGAAATCATTAATTTTGAGGTTTTCATGTCAAATTCAGTCAGTATAGATAATGAAAAAAAGAATTTTCAACCAATGACTCCTTTACAGGAGTTTTGGTTTTATTTTTCTAAAAATAGAGGTGCCGTTATAGGCCTAATTTATGTTGTTGTCATGCTTCTTGTGGCCATATTTGCTCCTTTAATCGCCCCTCATTCCGCTTTTGAATTATTCAAAGCCCCGGAGAACATGAGTTTTCCTTTACCTCCAGCTTGGCTTGAGGGCGGGAGTGCAAAATTTTTACTTGGCACGGATGATATTGGTAGAGATTTATTATCCCGCATCATTCATGGTGCGCGTCTTTCGTTATTGATTGCTTTCGTGGTCGTGACGCTCTCTTTGCTACTGGGTGTTGCTATAGGAATCATTGCAGGCTATGTAGGGGGGTATGTTGATCAGTGCATTATGCGAGTAGCTGATATAATGATGGCATTGCCAAGTCTTTTGCTTGCATTGGTTCTTGTTGCTATTTTAGGTCAATCATTATATACCGCTTCTTTGGCTTTAACATTTGTTGGATTACCCCATTATATCCGTTTAACACGCGCCCAAGTGATTGCTGAGATACAAAAAGATTACGTTGTGGCCTCAAAAATCGTTGGTGCAGGCCACTTTAGACAAATGTTTAAAAATATTTTACCTAACTGTTTGGCACCGCTCATTGTCCAAGGTTCATTAGGCTTTTCAAATGCAATTTTAGACATGGCTGCGTTGGGTTTTTTAGGTATGGGGATTCAACCCCCTGCACCAGAATGGGGCACGCTACTTTCTGATGGGTTAAAATTTTTACAAAGTGCTTGGTGGATTGTTGTTTTTCCTGGAATGACCATACTATTTACCGTTTTGGCTTTTAATCTCGTTGGTGATGGCTTGCGAGATGCGTTTGATCCAAAACTCAAGCAATAAATTATTCTTAGCCTCAAGTGGTCGTCAGAAAAAAAGGATTTGAGGCTTTGGTGTAGTTACCAGAAAGCTATTTACTCTTTGGTTTCTAGCTTACAAGTTCAAGCGCACCAACAGTTAATGGATACCATATTGAATGTATTCAATATTCAAAATATTTAATATTCATAACACTCAAAATTCAATTGATAAAGATTTAAACGCTAAGATAAAAATAGTTAGGTAAAAATATGTTTACCTGAAGCAGATAAAAATAAGTCAAAGCAATGGCATGATAAATGAACTTAGGAAATAAGTATGAGTCTATTAACGTTAGAAAATTTAAGCGTTCATTTTGGTGATAAACCGGCTTTTAAAGCCGTTGATAAAATATCTTACTCTATAGCTCAAGGGGAAGTATTAGGCGTTGTTGGAGAGTCAGGATCAGGAAAGTCTGTCAGTTCTCTCGCCTTGATGGGATTGATAGATTACCCAGGAACTGTCAAAGCTGAACGTATGGAGTTTGATGGAATGGATTTACTCGCATTGAGTGAAAAAGAGAAGCAAAAAATAGTCGGAGCACAAATATCTATGATATTTCAAGATGCCATGACTAGCTTAAATCCAGCCTATACTGTTGGGTTTCAGATAATGGAAGCCTTAAAAGTCCATCAAGGTGGTACAAAAACAGAGAGAATGACACGCTGTATAGAACTACTTGAGCAAGTGGGTATACCCGACCCCATTTCTCGATTAAAAGCCTATCCACATCAACTATCAGGTGGGATGAGCCAACGAGTGATGATAGCCATGGCAATTGCCTGTAAACCTAAGTTGTTAATTGCTGATGAACCGACAACCGCTCTTGATGTCACCATTCAAGCACAAATCATGGAGCTTTTAATAGAGTTACAAAAAAAAGAGAACATGGCACTCATTTTGATTACTCATGATTTAGCGTTAGTGGCTGAGGCGGCTAAAAGAATTATTGTCATGTATGCAGGGCAAATTGTTGAAGTAGCTGATACCACCACTTTGTTTAAATATCCTAAGCATCCTTATACAGAGTCTTTACTGAAAGCTTTGCCTGAATTTTCTGAGGGTAAGGATACCTTAGAGGCTTTACCGGGTGTGGTTCCTGGAAAATATGATAGACCTACGGGTTGTCTACTTAATCCAAGATGCCCCCACGCTAAAGAGAAATGTACACAGGAAGAACCAGAGTTGCAAGAAGTCGGTTCACATTTAGTGAAATGTCATTTTCCGTTAACCGTTACATTTGAATAAAAATACTAATAGAACGTTGATTGTTTTTAGTATATTGACTTAAGCTTTGATATATTAAATGCATACTGCGTTTAGGAAATATACAGAGCTATTCAAATAATAGGATCAGTTTAAATAACAGTGCTTTAATTAATACTAGGCTTACTATGAAAAATGAAATTGAACAACAGACTAAAAATAAAACAGATGATGAAAATGCTTCAGAAAGTTTAAAAAATAATAGTGGGCTCCATAAAACTGTTATTTTAAAAGCAGATAATCTAAAAAAACATTATGAGGTAAAAGCCGGTTTATTCAAAAAACCTAAATTAGTCAAGGCACTAGATGGTGTAAGTTTTGAATTGCGTATAGGATCGACATTAGCGGTGGTTGGTGAGTCAGGGTGTGGAAAATCTACGCTAGGCAAATTGCTTACTATGATAGAAACGCCAACAGAAGGTAATCTCTTTTATCAAGGAGCACCCTTAGCTTTTACTCAATCAGGTGAACAGCTTAGAAAGATTCAAATGATATTTCAAAATCCCTATAGTTCTCTCAATCCAAGAAAAAAAATCGGGGATATTCTCTCTGAACCTCTTATTGTTAATACGCAATTGACCTCAAAAGAAATAAAAGAAGAAGTTCTAGGTGTAATGGCAAAAGTTGGACTAAAAGCTGAGTTCTATGACCGATACCCACATATGTTTTCTGGCGGACAAAGACAGCGCATTGCAATTGCTCGGGGATTAATGCTCAAGCCAAGTGTTGTTGTGGCAGATGAGCCTGTTTCTGCTTTAGACGTTTCTGTCAGGGCACAAGTGCTTAATTTGATGATGGAATTACAAACTAATCTAAATCTTGCGTATGTATTTATTTCTCATGACTTAACTGTTGTAAAGCATATTGCAGATGAAATAATGGTCATGTATCTGGGCCGTTGTGTTGAAAAGGCAAGTACAGAGGTAATTTTTAGTAATCCTAAACATCCTTATACTCAAGCACTATTATCTGCGACACCTAGTTTAAGAGAAAAAAACAAGCAAGAACGTATACGTTTACAAGGGGAATTGCCAAGCCCTTTAAATCCACCGAAAGGGTGTGCATTTAGCGCGCGTTGTATGCATGCTATTGATAAATGTTTTGTAGAAGCGCCCCCCCTTTTAGAATTAAAAGAGAGAAGTATTGCGTGTCATCTGATCCAAAGCTAGCATGAAAACAAAATAAAAAATCAATTATGGCGTACAAAAGTACGGCTGATTATACATAATATATGATGATCAAATTATCTATATGTTAAGCTTATCAATATTTTATTAAACCGAGAATATTAATTTTGAGGCTAATTACAACGAAGGAGACTATATGTTGACTAGCAAAATTTTTAAAAAGTTTGGGAAGGCAATACTTTTAAGTACATTAATAACGAGTAGTTTTACTTTTGCAAATAATGCATTAGTCCTACAAACCGATTTTGGCTTAAAAGATGGTGCGGTATCCGCTATGAAAGGGGTTGCGTTTGGTGTTTCTCCTACCTTACCTATTTATGATTTAACGCATGAAGTACCGGCTTATAATATTTGGGAAGGCGCTTATCGCCTTTATCAGACTATTGAATATTGGCCTAAAGGCACCGTTTTCGTGAGCGTTGTCGATCCGGGTGTTGGCACTGATAGAACTTCAGCTGTCTTGAAGACTAAATCTGGCCATTATATTGTCTCGCCCGACAATGGAACATTTACATTGATTGCTGAAAGATTTGGTATTGAAGCGATTAGAAAAATTGATGAGACTAAAAATAGGCTTTCTGGTTCAGAGAAGTCTTATACTTTCCATGGTAGAGATGTTTATGCATACACAGGAGCACGCTTAGCTTCTGGTGAAATTTCTTTTGAAGAAGTAGGACCGTTACTGGAGAACAAAATAGTTTCAATTGAGTACCAAAAACCTTCAATTGAAGGTAACATCGCCAAAGGTACCATACCTATTTTAGATATACAATATGGTAATATTTGGACTAATATCGATGAATCCTTTCTTGAGAATTTAAACATTTCTTATGGAGATGATGTCTGTTTCACTATCCAGCAAAATGGCAACGTGAAATATGATGGAAAGGCTCCTTATGTGACGAGTTTTGGTGAAGTTAAGGAGGGTGAACCACTGGTTTACTTAAATAGCCTTTTACAAGTTTCTATTGCGCTTAATGTAGACAGTTTTGCACAAAAACATCAAATTGCTTCAGGGGCTGATTGGCATATTGCATTGCAAAAATGTTCTGAATAACTCATTAGAAAATAAACCAAAATTGTGTTGAGTGTTTGCCTAGTTAACTTTGTCATCTGTTAAGTAGGTAAATCGCTCAGTTATTTACTGAGCTATAGACAGTAAATACGATAGTTCTTAAGCTCGTTTTTTGTGTAGATCTGATTCTAAGTATTTGATTTGGCAGTAAGGGATCAGATCTGATGTAAACATCTCAGTTTCTTTATCTCGCTTCGTATTAGATCTCCTACAATTTTTCGAAATAAATGAGAAAATTTCATCTAATAGAGAGCTTTGAATTTCTGTGTGATATTTAATCTATTTTTGATTTTTTTTATACTAATGCTGATATGATAAACAAAATCAATTGCTTAAGGTAAAAAAATCATGTGGAAAAATATTCAACATAGCTTTCAATTCACTAATAATAGTATTAAACAACATAAAGCTTTTGAAGAGTTTGATACGATAAATGCACTCATTGATTGGGAGCAAATTATTAACAACTATCCTAATTGATAGGGTTAACAGCCCGACATAATTTAAACCAACGTAATTATTTTACCTTACTTAAAGTTATTCGAAAGTGTGATTTAACTCGCAAAAAAACAAATTTATCTATAAAAACGACAATGAAATATTGCCCTTTTGTGGCTTTATTGTAACTATTGTTAAGATTGTGTTATATAAAATTATTTAAATTTGAATGCATTGTGTTAACTAATCATTTATCTTGCTGAATGTATTTGTTGAACTAAACTTTAAGGATCTTCCACATGAAATTAGGCAAAATCGCAACGCTGACCTCGTTAGTTTTACTCGGTACATTTACCAATGTTTCGCTAGCTGCTGGTGATACTCTGGTCGTCTCAACTAAATTAGATCCGAGCAGTTGGGATCCTATTGCTACTTTTACTGTGCCTTGGTCTACTGTTGCAACAAATGTTTTTGAAGGGCTTACTTACCGTGGTCCTGATTTAAAATTAGTTCCAGGCCTTGCGACTGAATGGATTGTTGCTGAGGATGGATTATCGATTGGTTTTAAATTACGTGAAGGAGTTACATTTCAAAACGGGGAACCTTTCAATGCAGAAGCAGTAAAATTTACTTTTGAAAGATTATTAGGCGCAAGTGGAGCGAAGGGACCACAACGTTCTAATTATACAGCAATTGAAAGAATCGAAGTAATTGATGATTATTCTATAACTATGCATCTAAATTCTCCCGATCCAGTGCTATTGACTAAATTAGCTGGTTATGGCGCAATGATTGTTCCCCCTAAATATATTACCGAAAAAGGTGAAGCCCATTTTGCAAGTCATCCTATAGGTACAGGTCCTTATCAAATTGTGAACTATGAGCCTAAAGTGGATGTAAAACTCAAAGCTTATGATAACTATTGGGGGGAAAAAGCAAAAATCCAAGACATTCAATTTAAATTCATCGCTGAACCCGCGACAGCTGTTGCTGAGTTACAGGCTGGAACAATTGATATTGTGGTCGACCAAATCCCACTAAATACAATTAAAACAATTAAATCGAAAGATTTTCTGGATGTAATATCCGTGACAGGACCAACAGTCATGGCATTTCGCTTCAATACTAAATCAGGTATTACGCAAAATAAAGACGTTAGAAAGGCACTTATTATGGCTGTCGATCGTCAAAAAATAATTGATACCATTTTAGCAGGGCAAGCTCAATCGATTGTCGGTTTTCAATCAGCACTTTCATTCGGTTATGATGAAACTTTAGAAGGATTACCTTTTGATCCTGAAAAAGCCAAGCAAATGTTAGCTGCTGCGGGTGTAAAACCTGGTGAGAAAATCCAGATTGATTATCGTGCTAACGATCAGGTACTTGGTCAAGTAGTTCAAGCTTTAGCGGGATATTTAAAACGAGTTGGTATTAACGTGGCTTTAAAACCGTATGAAAGCAGTGTTTATTTAAATGATATTGTTCCTGCGGGTAAAACCGGCGAAATGTTTTCACAAGGGTGGGGTGGATGGACATTCGATTATGATAATACGGCCTATCTGATGTATCACACTGGTGAGAAATGGAATCCTTATGACAGTGATCCTCAATTAGATAAATTACTTGAATCACAAAGACCTATTACCGATCAAAAAGAACGAGAAAGAATTTTAAAAGAAATTAGTGCTTATGTAGCGAATGAAGCTTTAGAAATGCCCCTCTATAATATCAATACGCTCTATGGAATAAACAAACGCGTTCAAAATTTCGAACCAGCCCCAGATCAAAGGATTCGATTAAATAACGTTACATTTAAATAATAGTTCTTTGATTTCACAAAGCCTTTTGTGTGTAAAATTTAGAATTTCCTATCAGACTCTTAATAAATTGTCTTGATGAGTGTGATAGGAATCCAATCCTTGGTTAAAAGATAGGTTAGAATATTGTGTTAGTATTTTTATTCAAGAGACTTATTCAGTCTCTATTCGTTATTATCGCTGTGACATTGATTGTTTCTTATGCAATTCGACTCACTGGTGACCCTGCTGTCATGTTGTCTCAAGGGGCTGGGAGTGTCAATGAAGCTGATTTAGAGATGATAAGAGAGTCTCTTGGCTTAAATAAACCCTTTTTAACACAATATGCCGAATTTATTATTGGAATCAGCCAAGGCGATTTTGGAAAAAGTTTTATCGGTTCAGTACCTGTTAGCCAGTTAATCCAACAAACGCTTCCTGCGACACTGATATTGGCATTTTGTTCCATGTTGGTTTCAATTCTGATTTCTATCCCTCTTGGGATCACCTCTGCTGTTCATCAGGGTAGATTTATTGATCAATTTATTAGAGTTATTTCACTGATTGGTTTATCTTTTCCTAATTTTGGGCTGGCGATAGTGCTTGTGTTATTTTTTTCAAGTTATTTACAGTGGTTACCTGCGAGCGGAAAAGAAGGATTGAACAGCATTATTTTACCTTCAGTCACAATGGGAATTATTTTGACTGCGACCAATGTCAGGTTGGTGAGAACTTCGATGCTAGAGACATTACGCACTCAGTACGTGATGGTTGCAAGAGCCAAAGGCTTATCTGAGCGTGTTGTACTTTATAAACATACATTGCGTAATTGCTCCATTCCTCTCATTACCTTTTTTGGTCTTCAATTTGGCGGATTGCTCGGTGGTGTAGTGATTATTGAAAAAGTGTTTAATTGGCCAGGTTTGGGCAGTTTAGCCATGGATGCTATTTCTGAGCGAAATTATCCTGTTTTGCAGGGTGTTATAGTCGTTTTGGCTTTAATGATTGTAACGGTTAACTTATTGGTAGATATTGCTTACGGTTTGGTTGATCCAAGAATACGCAATAAATAGTGATTGAAAAGTACTCGAAGAGAAGCACATGATGAAATCAATTAAAATACTCTTAAGGCATCTTGAATTAACATTAGGTATTTCCTTAGTCAGCCTAATTGTTTTAGGTACATTATTTTCCGGATTTTTATTTCCTGCTGGGGCGGATGATATGGATCTCAATGCCATGCTTTTACCCCCTTTTGTTGAATGGGCTCATCCTTTAGGAACAGATCAACTGGGGCAAGACATTTTAGCTCGGGTCATTATCGGAGGCAAACAATCACTTATGGTTGGGTTTTACTCAGTGATTGGAGCGTCAGTTATTGGTATTTTAGTGGGATTGATTGCAGGATACTACCGTGGTGTTGTTGATATGTTTGTGATGAGATTTGCGGATGTTCAATTGGCATTACCTTTTATCTTACTGGCCATTACTTTTGCTGCCATATTAGGTAGCAGTTTACAAAATATGATCTTGCTTATGATCATATCTCAATGGGTACAGTACGCAAGGTTAGTCAGAAGTTCTGTTCTTTCTTTAAGAGAAAGAGAATTTATTCAAGCAGCTAAAGCAATTGGTGTGAATGACTTTAAAATTATCTTTAGGCATATTCTCCCTAATCTTATGGCACCAGTGATTGTTTTAATGACACTTAATATTGCTAATAATATTTTATTGGAAAGTAGCTTAACCTATGTGGGTGTTGGCGGAGATCCTTTGGTTCCTAGTTGGGGTGGGATGCTCTCTGAGGGTAGAACTTATATCCAAGAAGAATGGTGGTTGAGTGTGTTTCCTGGTCTTGCAATTTTATTTACAGTGTTAGGTTTAAATCTCATTGGTGATTGGTTAAGAGATAAATTCGACCCTACAGGGAGGCAGTAATTATGAGTCAGATGTCCCCCCCTTTAAAAACGATTTTATTGGAAAAAAAATATGCAAGGCTTCTTAAGCATTTTTCTCTTGCTACCCAAGAGGTCGAGAATAAGAAAATAGAAGTTTGGGTTTTTGATGATATTGATACTCAAAGAGAAATGGAAAAAAAATGGCGCGATATCGGTATAGATATCAGCTTTATGAGTGCCTATAAACCTTTGGTTCATCAATTGATGAATGTTCTGCGCCAAGCTGAGAATAAAGCTATTCGTGCTATAAATATATATTACCCTAGGCATGAGTTGGTTTCTGAAAAGCGCTTTTTATTGGAATGCTACCCAATTGCAAGTTGTTATCCTGATATTACATTTACTTTTATCCCCCAAAAGAATGTACTATCAGATCAAATTGTAGCGGCTCAAGAAGAAAATATCGAGAAGGCCGAATTCGAGTTGTCTACTTACGAACTCAACTATTTAATTGAGGCGCATTTTTTAGATAATACCCATAAGCAATGGTCTATTTTTGCACCAAATCGCATTAAAAGAGAACATACGGGTGAGTTATGTCTATCGCAATGTGGTTGGATAAAAATCACCGATAAGAAAACAGGTAAGATAGAAAAAAATGCACCAATAGATACAGAGTTTGAGTTAGTATTTGATGAGATTATAAAAACCATAAGATCAGAGGCAAAACAAACTCTTCAACGTCTTCAGCAAAAAGGGCAATTAGCAAAAAGGCCGCTTTTTTTTCAACAATTGGCCATTACGATTGAGTTACCTTATCAGGAGCTTAAGTTGAATGTTGATGAAGAAGTGATAAGTTTGCAAGAGGCTCTTCACGAAGAAGTCTATTTTTCGCTTCTTGAATTATTACAATATGAAGCGAAGCCTTATATTGGCGATAGTGCTGATAGGACTTTACAAGTTGGACAAATTATACCATTTATCAAAAAAGCTAAAGCAAGTGCTGAATTTATCACTTTACGTATTGAATCACTTCCTTGTGTCGATAACGAGATCAAGATATCAGACTTATCAATCGGTCAATCTGTGGATAATCATATCCTTGAGAATGATCTTGAGAGTAATTTCAAACGGAATATTTTCAATAATAGCCCTGCTGAGGAGCATAACTCATTAGATATCTCGGCAATGAAGTTGAGCATGTTATCTGGACCTATGCCTCAAACAAAAATTGATAGTTTATTGGCTGCCATATTGCACTTTAATACATCAAAGGCAGTAATTCCTTATGTGGCCAAAAGTGTACTAGGTCGAACGATTCAAGGTTATTATGTCTCAGGTGAGGATTCTGCTGTATTAATCAGTGGTGCTCAGCATGCTAATGAAACAACGGGTCCAGTGGGGGCGATTCGTGCTGTAGAGCAGTTACTTTTAGAACCTACTTGTCATTTAGCGATTACTCCTATTGAAAATCCGGATGGCTATAATTTGCATCAAGAACTTATCCAAGACTTTCCATGGCACATACATCATGCAGCGAGGTATACCGCGTTAGGAGATGATTTGGAATATAGAGATAGCGCTCCCTTTTACGAAAAGGCTATTCGCTATCAGGCACTCAAAGCCAGTGGAGCTACACAGCAATCCCACCCTTTTAAATTACATATCAACTTACATGGTTATCCTTCACATGAATGGACAAGACCATTAACAGGTTATATCCCTAAGGGCTTTGAATTATGGACTATCCCTAAAGGATTTTTTTTGATTATTCGCCATCATAAGGAATTTAAATCACTTGCTGAGGAATTAATCCAAGCTGTTACTGCTGATTTAAATAATAATTCTGAGCTAAAGGCATATAATCAAAGACAAATTGCAAGATATGAAATGTACGCAGGGGAACTACCTTTTAGAATCATAAATGGATTTAGTTGTTTGATTTCTGAAGATCAACGTCACGATATTCCAGTAACTCTTATCACTGAATATCCAGATGAGACCATTTATGATGAAGCCTTTATTGCTGGACATACAGCACAAATGCAAACAGTGATAGCTGCATATAAGCATTGGCAAACAATTTTCAAGTAGAAAATCTAAGCTTTGAAGTAAAGATAAATTTTCTTGTACTTGACCATAATATATTCGTGAAGATATAAAAGGCGTAGACATGACAACTTCATATCAATCAGTAACTAGCAAGAGTGATAAGTCCCACTCTCTGATTCAGCCAGTTTTATCAGTCAGTGATTTGTCTGTCAGTTTTGGACAAAATACAGTAGTTGATGGGTTAAGTTTTGTGGTGAATTCAGGAAAAACAACGGCAATTGTGGGGGAATCGGGTTCAGGCAAATCGATGACTTCATTGAGTATCATGCGCCTTATAGGGCATCTGCATGGGAAAATTACCCAAGGTAAAATGATATATCATAGTGCGCAAGGAGAGATTGATTTAATTCAAGCAACAGAATCTCAAATGCGTAAAATTCGAGGTAAAGAGATCTCAATGATTTTCCAAGAGCCTATGACGTCGTTGAATCCAGTTTTCACAATAGGTGATCAGTTAGCAGAAACACTTATTTTACATGAGAATATGACCTATAGCCAAGCTTTTAAGCGTGCGATAGAGTTGTTGACGTTAGTTCGTTTACCAGATGTTGCACAGTTGATTAAACGTTATCCACATCAATTATCAGGTGGAATGCGCCAAAGAGTTATGATAGCCATGTCGTTAGCGTGCAGTCCAAAATTGATGATAGCCGATGAACCAACCACTGCACTTGATGTAACCATACAGGCGCAGATATTAAGTATCATGAAAAACCTACAAAATGAGTTAGGTATGGGAATGATCTTTATCACACACGATATGGGGGTTGTGGCTGAAATCGCAGATGATGTAGTCGTTATGCGTCAAGGTAAACATATTGAAACAGCTGATGTTGCGACTTTGTTTGATGCCCCTAAAGCTGAATATACTCAGCATTTACTGAGTGCTGTTCCTAAGCTTGGGAATATGACAGGTATAGAATTACCACAAAAAGTTATTCAACAGGTTTTTTATGATGAGATGCAACTTTCTCAAAGACTTTCTAAAGCGCAAGATGATTATTCAATTGCAAAGGTAGACACTGTTGTCTCTG
This sequence comes from Thorsellia kenyensis, assembly GCF_042432445.1. NCBI lineage: Bacteria > Pseudomonadati > Pseudomonadota > Gammaproteobacteria > Enterobacterales > Thorselliaceae > Thorsellia > Thorsellia kenyensis. The sequence continues at coordinate 40,485 of NZ_JBHLXE010000038.1, forward strand.
GGCTTAGCTCAAGTTCACCCGCTTCTCTTTTGATCTGTCCAGCAGTCGATTATACACAACAACCACTTATCTCAGTAAAAAACTTGGTATCACATTTTGATGTCAAACATAATTGGTATGGAAAAACGACGCATCGTGTTCATGCTGTGGAAAATGTCAGTTTTGATATTTACCCAGGAGAGACTCTATCGCTAGTTGGTGAATCAGGATCTGGAAAAACCTGCATCGGCAGAACCATTCAACAACTGTTGATGCCGACTAAAGGAGATATATTTTACGAAGGCCAGCCAATTTCTGGGATGACACCAGCCCAAAAGCATCAATTAAGACAGAGGGTTCAATATATTTTCCAGGACCCATTCTCGTCACTCGATCCAAGAAAAACCATTGGGTTTAGCATCGCAGAGCCCATAATAACTCACAAGCTATTAACCAATAAAAAAGCCATAGATGACAAAGTTGCAACACTGCTGGAAAAAGTCGGATTAAGTCCAGACACAGCCAAAAGATATCCTCATCAATTTTCGGGGGGCCAACGACAAAGAATTTGCATTGCTAGGGCGTTAGCATCAGAACCCAAAGTGATCATAGCGGACGAAGCACTTTCAGCATTAGATGTTTCTATTCAAGCTCAAATTATTGAGTTATTTATGAAACTACAAATCGAAGAAGGCATATCTTATTTGTTTATTAGCCATGACATGGCGGTTGTAGAGCAAATAAGCCATCGAGTGGCAGTGTTATATCTAGGTCAAATCGTAGAATTAGGAACGCGGCAAGCCATTTTTGAAAATCCAGTTCATCCCTATACTAAAAAATTATTGTCGGCAGTTCCTGTTGCAGATCCTAGAAAAAGGATAGAGCGAAATTTATCGACCGAAGATATCCCAAGTAGACTTTATCCTATTGATTATAAGCCAGTATATTATCCATTAATACAAATGGCGGATAACCATTTTGTAGCTCAATCATAGAATAGTAGTTTGTTTTCTTATGTGAGTTTGTGCAGATGCTATCACCAAGAAATTTTGCATGGTACATTCTAAATATTAGTGATGGACTTTATTTCAAATTTCATTAACTAATATCTTCAATTTAAAAAAAGGAAATTTAATGCAGGTAAGAATAAGAAGTCTAGAAAGAGAAGATTTAGTCTCTGTAGCTTTGATTGTCGATGATAATCAATTGTTTCCATCTGAAGCTTTAGTTGAGATGACTGCTAATTATTTTGAAAAGACATCTAATGACAAATGGTTCGTTGTTTGTAATGAATTCAACGAAATTATCGCTGTAGCCTATGCCATTCCAGAAATGATGACAAACCAAACTTGGAATTTATTATTAATAGCGGTACTAAAATCTTGGCAAAATAAATCAATAGGCAGTCAATTGATTACATTTATTGAACAATATCTTCAAGCGAATAACGCACGATTGCTCATTATAGAAACATCGAGTATGCCAGAATTTGAACATGCGAGGAGTTTCTACCAAAAATTAGGTTACCAAATTACTGGGCAGATCCCTGATTTTTATGATGAACAAGATGACAAAATCATTTTATTTAAGCGACTATTTAATAAGGAATAAACCTATGCCAAGTAAACTAAAAAAAATCTTTTTTCTTACCTTTGCTGCAAGTCATTTATTAACAAGTCTTGCATTGCACGCAGTAACTCCCTCTGCAGAGGAAATTTTAGCAAAATCAACTCCAAAGGATTGGCGAATTCCAGATCAGGATAATTTACTTTATATGAAGTTGCCCCAGGGGATGGTTATTTTTGAATTAGCGCCAGAATTTGCACCAGAGCATGTAAGTAATATTAAGTTATTAGCCAAAGAAAAGTATTGGGATAAACTCAGTGTTTATCGAGTACATGATAACTTTGTTGCTCAATTTGGTGATCCTATGGCTATGGAATCAAGAGAAGGACCAAATGTAAAACCATTGGGTAGTGCACGAGAAAAATTGCCTGCAGAATTTGAGCGTTCATCAATAGATGTTGAATTTTCGAAACTGCCTGACGTAGATGGATGGGCACCTCAAGTTGGATTTTCTAAAGGGTTTGCCGTGGGTAAAGATCCTAAAAATAATACCATGTGGTTAACGCATTGCTATGGGATGCTAGGAGCAGGTAGATTTTCAGCGAAAGACAGCAGCACAGGCGCAGAGCTGTATATGGTGATAGGACAGTCTCCTCGCCAAATTGATTTAAATATCACCTCTGTAGGTCGAGTGATTCAAGGTGCTGAATTCCTAAGTGGATTAAAGCGAGGTACCGGGGTGGTTGGTATTTATAAAACACCCGAGGAGTATACTCCTATAGAATGGATAAGACTGGGAACAGATCTTAAGGCCGAGCAACAAGTGAATGTAGAAATATTACATACAAACAGTGAAATTTTCAAAGAGATTGTCGAAGCGAAAAGAAATCGCGTAGATGATTTTTATGCGAGACCTGCAGGACATATCGATTTATGCAATATATCAGTGCCGGTTAGAGAACAACAAGCGCATTTGAAATAAGGTTTCTTAGATAAAAGTAAGGCAGCATTTAGATAGGAAATACTGCCTTAAAACACATCCACCATTGTGGTTTTTTTTATTTATATGTTAGTTGATAAAACAGCTTAAAGTCTACCTAATTAGTCTGATCACTTTATTTTTTTCGCAGAACTAATTTAAGTAATTATTATGCATACTTAGTTATCCAAGCTTCGTTCAAGTCATTTGATTAATCGTTAAATATTTTGATGATGAATAGGCATCGGATTATTCAGAGATTTAAGTATTTGCCCTGCTAAATACTTAAATTCGGTAAGGGCATTTTTCATGATTTAATTCTTATTAATCGCAGCAACTAAAAATTGGCTACGAGTCAAGCACTAGTTACATTTTATTAATATATCATTTTCCTTATGGGCTGTATCTTCTTGTTTTGTAGTACTTTACTATGATTAATACAATTTACTTTGATTTAATTTACTAGTATTAGAGTCATTGATTTTTACTTGATGATGGTATTGAACGTTTCAGTTTTATGGAAGCTTTGGGAGCAGGTCAGGGAGTTCTTTTATGATGAGAATCAGGAACTCAATCGTGCCTAGACTATGGGCTACGAAGTCTTTTATCCCAACAGGGAAGTAGAACTGTACAACGCAATTAAATAGCTCTTGAAAGCAGCCATATTTGGGTTTGATGTTGTAAACTGAAATCGCAATAAAACAAACGGCTTCATAGGCGACCAATTCTGTCAGCCTTCCTGCGTCTATCAAAGCATTCATTTCGGAAGGATTGTTTTTCGGTGTCCATAATATAGAAAACATTAAATTACATATGTGCTTGTTTTTACCCAACAGTTATGAAGATAGCCTGTTTCATTAATGTGGGATTGAATCTTCAGTCCTGTAATTCAGCTGACCTGCATTAAGAGTTTGGGTATCGATTTTGAACAAATTATTACTAGCACTAAGATAATGAACAAAGGCACTTGAATATGTTTCCAATAGGCAAATTGAAGATAAGATTTTCTATAATCCACTTTAAGGAGTTAAAAAATTCCCAATTTGCTTGGATAATAACTAACTCTTTTTATTATTTAAATTAGTATTAATTGAAGGTCGATAATCATCTGCTTTAATTGGTGTATGCTTTTTTATATACTCATTAAAGACGAAGCTACTTAAAAATTGAGTTTCCATGAAATTTTCATGATCGTATATTCTAGGGTAACCGAACAAACCTAGCGAATATAGCTTTAATGTGGCTAAACGATAAGTTTTGTTTTCATCTAAAGGAATATTTTTAATTTTTATATTGCTAAGACTTGAATCATTATTGATATCAAATGTTACGTTGGTCTGGAATGATTTGTTATACATTTTTTGAATATATTTTTTTAATTCATATCCCTTTAAATCAATAAAAACAACTTTATTTGCGTCTTTATTGCTCAGATCATACTCTATGAAAGGATAATATCTTAATGATTTTAGAATTTGTAAATATGTAATTTTACCTGAAGGAATAGACTCTGATGTGCTTTCTGGGCCTATAATTGCCAAATCAGCTGCTGTTTTTTCAATTATAGCCGCCATTAATAATTCATATAGACGTGTTTTTTTACTTTCATAATTTTCATCATAATTTACAACAGTGGTTGATAGCCTTTTATCAACAAAACCGACCCTATCATTTACAATTTTATTATTAGCAATTTCATTATAGGGTTTTAACAATTCTAGCATGGTTTTAGAAGGGGAAATCTGTGCACCTATGTTTTCTATATAGACCTCATCAGTTGGTCCTCTGTATTGATATCTAATATTAACAGGGATTAATTCATAGTGAACCAATTTGATTTCTCCGTTTAAATATTCAAAATCTGCTCGACCAACATACTTACCTGAGTCTCCAGCTTGCATAATCCATGTGCCATTTTGATAATGGGGAAGGCAATTTGCTAGAGTGTTTTTATTGATTTTTCTATATTGATAAATTGAGGGTATACAAATAGTATGATGTGAATGTCCTCCAATGATTAAATCAAAAGTACCCTTTGGTAATTTATTTGCTAACGAGACATCATCTGAAGCTTTTGAGGTGCTTTTTACTGATTGGTCATATCCTAAATGACTAAGCCCTATTGTAATGTCAGGTATTTGCAATTGCTCTAGTTGATTGATGACTTTCAATGTTTCCTTTTCAGGTGGTCTGACATCTATATTGTCAATATGTTCTATATGGTTAAATCGGGTAATGTTCTCTGTACTTAATCCAATAACGGCTATGTTTAAATCGGATTTTTTTAGTAATGTGAAAGGTTTAAAAAGGCGATTATCAGTATTTTTTTCATAAATATTTGCAGAGATAAATGGAAATTTAGCCCAACTTGCTTGCTGTTTTAATATAGGCAGAGGGTTATCAAATTCATGATCACCAATGACCATAGCGTCATATCCAATTAGATTCATGCCTTTGATATCAGGTTCAGCAAATAAAACTTCAGAACGAGCATCACCTGTATTAATGTCACCTGCATCTAATAATAGTACTTCTCCACCATTATTCAGCACCTCTTTTCTAATTGACTCAATCAATGTCATCCTTGCTGAGATTCCTGTTCCCTCATTATAATCTTCCCAAAATGCACCGTGATGGTCATTGGTATGAAGTATGGTTATATTATATGTTTTATCTTTTTCATAAGACATGCCAGTATTGGGTAACAAGTTAAATCCAATGAAGATAGCCGCATAATAACGACGAAGATTTTTTTTATTTAATAGCATTGCATGATTTATCAGATTTGATGTATGAACAACGAATAAAGGTATTACTAAATGACATTAGCCTGTATTCAAATTAATTATAAACAATAAGCTATAATACCATATATAAGCTAGGAAGGATAAATTGAAATTACTTTTATCTCTTTAAATAATTTGATCAGTCACATTGAGACAGAATAAAGAATAGATAAAACAAAAGTTAAAGATAATAGGGAAAACAACAATTGTTAATTGTTAATTGTTAATTGTTAATTGTTAGCTATCTATTCTCAACGATATTCTTAAAATATGGATACTATTGAAGTCTTCTTAAAAAATATTATGTGCATGAAAAATAAATTGTTTTGATTACGAACTGACCGATGGCTGGCAATGACAAGCGACTTTCCCTTTTTATCTTATACATGTGTTTTTTTATGCGTTGGATTGTCACTCTTAGCTGTGTTTAAGATCACGTTATTCTACAAATAAATATTGATTGAAATCCATCAGTGTTTAGTATAAAAAAACCAAAAACATCAAGCTGGTCGGTATATTTTTTTAACTAATATTGGACATCTTGACTAATGCTTGATAGCTTCCCAGCGAATAGTATTATCAGTATAATGAACCTATTTGGGAAAAAACAGATAAATGGATTAAACAAACAGATAAATCTTTTGCTGAGGGTAAGGGATCGTTAATCAAACAATTGATTTGGATAAAGCAAGCCCCAGCATTAAACACACTGAAGGATTTATGGTATTTATATCCAATTCAATTTTTAGAGCAATTTTAAACATCTGATAGGTTATCCGATATTATATTTTCTTTAAATATTAAACTCCAGTATGATGATTATAATCATAAATTTTATTGGTCATTAGAATTGCCTGAATATCACTAGCCAGGTACTAATAATATACAGGGGCATTATCTCGCATTTGGAAACAGGAGAAATGAAGCGGCTAGAGCTCATGCGGCCAGAGAGCTGTACTGGTATACTTATTTTGGACACTCATTAAGAGGTGATAGAATAAGTATCATTAAATAATGATGGACAAATAACCACCTTACAGGCTTATTCTTTTTTGATGACGATATCCTTACAACCTTAAAGGCTGTTAGAGCATTAGATGTTAAGTTATTCCAACATGAATTTTATCCATTAGCTAGCTTATTATTTAACACTGAGCTTTATTTTTTAAGTAACAATAAGGCTCCTAAGCTGCTTAAAAATCTAAAAAATAGCAACTATGAAGCTGCTGCTTATGAGTTTTTAGATATAATAAATGGCAATACAAGTGGTTTAGTTAATCGCCGTAAAGAAAAAAATAACATGTTTCTACATGGTATTTCTTAAAATCATTGGAGTTTTTATGAATAATATTAAAATCAGTATGCTACTGTTGTTATTTTTATATGCGATCCCATCTGTAGTTGTGGCTGATGACCGTTATTGGGTATTTGATAGCATAAGGGTAAAACCAGAAGATAAAGAACTTTTATCTGCCTGGGGTGGCGTTGATATTGAAGGAGTGTCTAATTATTTTGCCCAACGACCGATTACGTTAACAGAAAAAAATGCGTTACTCAGCGATAAGTGTAAGAAGCAATATAAATTAATGTCTAATAGATTAGATCAAGAATTAATTAATGGTCAAATTCAATTAATAGATGAAAAAAGCATAGCAGAAAGGAAAGATTTTTTTAAATCAGCTTCTGTTGATGTTAATAATGATAGCCCAATAGAGTATCTTTTCCTAAAAGATGCTACAGAATGTCAGATTACCCCGTTTACGGCAGGGAATATATACATATATAATGAAAACTTACTATTTAATTATGGTTTGTTGACTGTTAAATATAAGTTGGCGCCTTTATTGAATTTACCCGCAATATCACAGAAAATCAATATTTTACCTAGTAGCTACCCATATTTATGTCATTACTATGAAATAGAGACGGACGAATGCTATGAACGCTATCCCTCGCACAAACTTTATCAGACTTTTTATCACCCTGAGAAAAAAACAGAATATACAGTCTTATTAATTGAAAAAGAGGCGCAAGATTCAATTTATGTTGTATTTGCTACCACACAGTATGAATCTCCTAAACCAGTTATGCAATTTATACCTGGTGAGAATAACATTGACTTTACTTTAGATGGAGCGAATTTAATCGTAAGTTTGAGTCATGGTGAACAATTATTAGACACATGGATAATTGATAATGTGACCATTTATCAGGATGGTACTTCGATATCTAAACAATGGCCTTGGAACGACCCTAAGTTATCTGAAAATCTTTATGGGGTCAAATTTGAATTTGATGATGTTCAGAAAAGATTTTGTCGTTATTACATAAATGATTTAAAGATGGATTTATCATTTGCATCTAGTTGTAAAATTGATAAGCCTTTATTGGAGTCATACAGAGATTTTGCAGCCGAAAAACAACTTATCAAGTTTCCTGAAGACATTAAGCTAAATGAAAATAAAATTTTTAATATTAAGGATGAACTGAATGAATACTCACTTAGTTATATATGGAAAAATGCTCATGAGCTCACTATCATGATAGGATCCGCTTCAACATCAGATAAATTTTTTTTTAGTGAGAAGAACAATAAAACAACATTTAAAAGTTATTTTAATGCCTTGGAGTACACGCCTTGACCAGTGATTGTATTTTTTTATGCAGATGAGTCATACAAAGAGAAATACATTTGAGGGGATGTAAATACATGGTGGAATGTTTTGAAGTCAATTATGAGGAGGTTGGCATGCTGTACTTAAGATTGTGGAAGTCCCCAAAGTATAGGTAGAGAAGAGCAGCTATTAAATCAGCCCTAGCAGTAATATTTAAGTAATGTTTTGGTAATACTAGGGTTAAAAGGCGATTTAAATCGTTAGATGTTAGCCCTATAGATTAGGATAGTTATCACAAGACGCTAGTGTACTATTCTACCCTTCAAAAACTCTCTCATTTAATTCTTTCGAAGTCAATATATTACGGTTCGTTATGGCATATTAAAAACATTTTTTAGAGGCTAATATGAATAATGAAACCATTTTCAATTTTACTGCAGAAATATTTTCTAGTGATTTACATGCTAAACGAATTTCATCATTATCAAATGCAGTAACAGAAGTGATTAAAAATGGTTATCTTGCTGTTCACTTAATTGGAAAAGGACTTGCACAAGCAAAAGGTCTCGATAGCAAACATCCAATTCAATAATCTGTTAGATTATTGAGTAATGGTAGCATTAATTTAGAAGTCCTTACTTATGTGGCTTAAGCATATTATAGGTGCAAATAATGATCTTACTTATTGGAATGAATTAAATAGGCATATTATGTGCATTAGAGAGGCTTTATCCTCTAAATTCGACTATGAAATTCATTTGAAACAGATTAAAAATAATTGAGTGAGCGCGAAAATAGATTTTTTTATAAGATACCTCTCCTGTGTCTATGTATGGTTTTCTTTAGTCGAGGTTTTATCATTCCAAATTTTTATTAGTTAGATGTAACATTCAGTTTTTTAATGAAAAAATGGAGTTAAAATATAATGAATGGGCTTTGTGATGTCATCCCTTTTTCTAGGAATAGCATATTTTTTCAAATATATAACCTATTGCTATAGGTCATTCATTTTAGTTATTGGTAAAAGTTTTTTTTATTTTTTACTCTTAGAGTTTGGCTGATTGTAGTGAGTATGTAATAAAACTATTTATTTAAAATTAAAGAGATTAGGGGCGGAGAATGAAGCAACAATTTAAGAGTAAATGGTCTAATTTGAGTCTTTGGCTTTTGGTGCCATTTTTTATGGTTGGGTGTGATGGTCAATCTAGTGCTGCACAAAATGAAAATTCAAAGCCCGCGGCACCTACCGAAGAGCAGGCTGCAAAAAATGTGGCTGGGGATGCTAATCCAACTCCTGGAGGTAATCTTATCATAGCGGTGCAAGATGATCCTCGGGTTATGAATGCATTATATGCAAATGACAGGGTGACTTTAACAATAAATCAATCACTTAATTCACCATTATTTTATATAGAGCCTGATGGAAGTAAAACATACGTACTTGCTGAAAGTATAGAACATTCAGACGATAATTTAACGTATACTGTACGTTTAAAAGAGGGCCTTAAATGGCATGATGGTAAACCGATTGTTGCTGATGATCTTGTTTTTACCATGAACGCAATATTAGATGAAAAGCAAAAAAGTTCTAAAAGATTTTATTTTGTCTTTAATGATAAACCATTGACAGTTAAGAAAATTGATAATTTAACCGTTCAATACACTCTGCCTGAAACATCTGCAGCATTTGAAGCAATGCTTTCTTTAGCTTTTCCTATCCCATCACATGTTTATCAAAACGAAGTTGATATTCAATTGAGTGAACACAATCAAAAGCCCATTGGATCAGGTCCTTTTAAGTTTGATTCTTATAAGCCTGGTGAGTATGTAAAATTGGTTCGTTTTGACGATTATCTCCTTGGGCCTGCATATCTAGATTCAGTTATTTATCGTATCGCGAAAGATCCAAATAATGCCAATATAGCGCTTCAAAATGGTGAGCTAAATATGCGTAAAATTGATGCTGTTGAATACAGTAAATTGAATGAACTGAATCAATTTAATATGGTTATTTATCCAGAAGGGCGTTTAAATTATATGGTTTTTAATTTAAATACTCCAGATTTACAAAATAAAGCCATTCGTCAAGCAATCGCTTATGCGATTAATAAAGAAGATATGTTAACCGTCGCATATGATTCTTTGGATTTTGCACTGCCTGGTACCTCAATTTTTACGCCTGATACACTATATAAGTCTATTCCCACAGACCAATATGACTTTAATATTGATAAAGCAAAAGAGTTAGTACAAAACTCAGGTATTAATGCTCCTTCATTTAAGATGGCTTATGTCAACACCATTCCCTATCAAGAATCACAAGCTATTTATTTACAGCAGCAATTAAAGAATATTGGAATTGATATCAAGTTACAGCCGCTGGATTTAGCTGCATATGGACAAATGTCCTTAGATCCTAATAACACAGCCTATGATATAAGTTTTGGTGGATATATCATGGGACAAGAGCCCGATGCATATAAAACTCTTTATCTAAGTGATGCACCTTATAACTATTCACATTATAAAAGTAAAGAATTAGATGAGTTATGGAAAGCAGGGGCATCGACATTAGAACCTGCTAAAAGACAAGAAATTTATCAAAAAATTCAAGCGCACATCATGGAAGAAATGACTGTTTATCCTATTACATATGATAAAGCAATTATTGCGGTTGATAAAAAGTTTGGTGGGCTTGAAGAAGCAATGCCTAAACCTGTATTCTTATTTAGAGATTTGAGTAAAATTTATCTTATTAAAGATAGTAAGTCGTAGTTAATTACGGTCACTATTCCATAGCCATTAATTTTTAAATACAGATAATTAGCGCTAAAAAGGTTTATGGAGCGACTATTTAAAAGAGTCGATGAGTAAAATAGAGGGTTGACTCTTTTCCCTGTTTTACTCATATCTTAATTTATTTGTGGGTTAGTAAGTCTTCTTTTGCTTTTTTTTAGGCGAATATAAAGCATCACGATTGAAATGATTAATAGAGATTATTTCGCATCAAATTTTGTACATTGAATATTTATTCTTGAATTTTTACTTTAGTATTTTGTTTTAATAAGCACAATTAAAACAATTTTATACAGCATAAAAGTGCATAAAAGACACATACTGGCATTTTTAATAAATAACAGTTAACGTAATAAAATTATAATGAATTTTGAATAGATATTTGTTCATTGAGGAATGATTAGGGAGAAAAATTGATTGTTTTTTTATTAAATAGAATTTATCAGGCGATACCTTTACTATTTTTTATAAGTTTCGTCTCTTTTTTTATGATTAAACTCGCGCCAGGTGATCCTATCTTAGCCTATGCCTTACCGGGTATGGATGCACAAACACTAGAGAGAATTCGTATTGACTTAGGATTAGATCAACCACTGCATATACAGTATTGGCGCTGGTTGACCAATATGTTACAAGGTGAATGGGGATACTCATTGACTAAGCATAGACCTGTGTTGACACTCATTACAGAACGCTTGCCTGCTACATTATTGCTCATGGGAACCTCCTTTGTTATTTCTATTCTAATAGCGATACCTTTGGCATTGATAAGTGCTGCTAATCCAAACAGTTGGCTAGATAGAAGTTTAAGTCTTTTTTCATATGTGGGGTTATCAATCCCCCTTTTTTGGTTTGCGATTATGCTTAGTTATTTCTTTTCCTCCTATCTTAATTGGTTACCGAGTTTAGGCATGCGCAGTATGGGAGTCGATTCAACCTGGGATGTGATTAAGCATATGATTTTGCCTTGCATCGGATTAGTTTTCTTGCATGTTTCTGTTTTTAGTCGTTATATTCGATCTCATGCATTATCTCAATTAAATTCGGAATATGTTCAAGTTCAATTAGCCTATGGTGCTTCTCCTAGAAGTATTCTTTGGCGGCATGTACTAAAAAACACGCTGTTACCTCTTATTACTTTGGCAGGTATGTCATTACCAGAACTGATAGCAGGTGCGTTTATTACGGAGACAATCTTTTCTTGGCCTGGTATGGGAAGTTTAGGGATAGAGGCAGTGTTTTCTTTAGATTTTCCATTAATAATGGCCATTACATTATTTTCTTCGATGGCACTTATTTTAGGAAATTTATTGGCAGATATTCTTTATGCCTATGTAGATCCACGTATTAAATTAAAGTGAACCTTATGTATTTGGTTATGTCAGATGAAAGTCAAGTTAAGGATAAATCATGGGAAGTATAGCCTTTAAAAATATTATAGAACACTTAAAGCTGCAAAGTGCCGCAAAATGGTCTCTTATAGTATTGATTGTATTTTTTATAGCTTGCGCATTGGCTTTTTTAAGTCCATTTGATCCTAATCTAGGAATTGTAAAAGAACGTTATATTTCACCAAATACCACTCATTGGTTTGGTACAGATAAATATGGACGAGACTATTTCACAAGAGCGCTTTATGGTGGCAGGATTTCTTTGTTAGTTGGATTCTTGTCTATGCTCATTTCGGTTTCTTTAGGGACCTTGATAGGTACATTAGCCGGCTACTTTTCTGGAATAATAGACAGTATACTAATGCGTTTAGTGGATGCTTTACTTTCGATTCCCTCTTTTTTCTTGATGTTGCTTTTAAATGCTTATCTTAAACCCAGCATCATGACAGTTATTATCATTATAGGTGCATTAAGTTGGATGAATATTGCACGTTTAATAAGAGCTGAAACGCTCACTTTGAAAGAGCGGGAGTATGTTTTATATGCTAAAGCCTCAGGGCAAAGTGCAATGATGATTATCCTCAAACATATTATACCTAATGTTTTTCCAACGATGATAGTAGCTGCTACGATTTCAATTGCCGGTGCCATTATGATGGAGTCTGCGTTAAGTTTTTTAGGTCTTGGCGTCCAAGCGCCTAATGCTTCTTGGGGGAGCATGTTAAATGATGCGAGAAGCGATATAAATCGTGCGCCTTATCTTGGACTTTTCCCCGGCATGTTAATTTTATTGACTGTTTTGTCTTTTAATATGCTTGGTGATCTTTTACGCCAAGCATTCGATCCTAAAACGCGATCCTGATTATCTTGTTTTAGACATACTCTACAGCAGAGTGCCTGAAGTAAACTTACCCACTTGATATATCTAAGTGAGTAAGCGAATTAAGCAATATAAGAAAATGGACAACTTAATGACTTTAAATACCACAGTGATTAGAAATGAGAAGGGTGAAAATGTTTCTTTAAACGCGTCAAATACCCTAGTAAAACCTCTTTTATCTGTTAAGGAACTCACTACGTCTTTTTACACTAAAGCCGGTGAACTAGAGGGGCTAAGAGGAATTAGTTTTACACTAGACTCTAGGGAAATATTAGGGATAGTTGGCGAGTCTGGTTCAGGTAAATCTGTTACAGCAAAATCCCTATTAAGATTGATTTCTTCCCCTGGTAAGATTAAAAAAGGTGAAATACATTTTCAAGACTTTAATTTAATGGATTTAGATGAATACGCACTTAGGAAAATTCGAGGAAATCAAATTGCGATGATTTTTCAAGATCCTATGAGTTCTTTAAATCCAGTGTATAAAATTGGTCAGCAGATGGTTGAAATTATTAAGAGACATCAAAAATTATCAAAGCATGAGGCAAGGGAAAAGGCTATAAGCCTTCTCGAGAAAGTCGGAATAAGAGGGGCGGAAGAAAAAATTAATTATTATCCTCATCAACTGAGTGGTGGGATGAGACAAAGAGTAATGATTGCCATGGCATTAAGTTGTGAACCTGCTTTATTGATTGCAGATGAACCGACTACTGCTCTTGACGTCACCATTCAGGCCCAAATAGTGGATTTACTTAGACAATTACGTTCAGAAACGGGAACGGCAATTTTATTCATCACCCACGATTTGGCTCTTGTTTCTTCACTTTGCGATAGAATTATGGTGATGTATGGCGGATTAGTGATGGAAACAGGTACGGCAAAGGAAATTTTCACAAATGCTAAACACCCATACACACTAGGTTTATTGCAATCTATGCCAACTATAAGTAATATTTCTTCATCTGAATCATCTAAGATAGAGAGTGAGAAAAAAAGGTTATTCAGCATAGAAGGTACGCCACCTAGTTTAATTAATCCTCCGCCAGGTTGCCCGTTTATGGCAAGATGCCCAAAAGCCACTTCAGTTTGTACGCAAATGCCATTGTTGACAACACTTAGTGAAACGCACCAAGTGCATTGTTGGCATTTTTAGTTTAAGTTTTGCGGCTAAGATTGGTGTTTTTTTAATGAAAGGCAAAAATTGATAAAAAAATAGGGAAAAAGTCGATGCAAAATAGAGCTAAGCCTCTTGTAGAAATCAAACAGTTAAATACACATTTCGTAAACTCAACCGGCTTCTTTAAAGGTAAAACTGTGCTCCATGCCGTGAAAAATATGCAATTCTCAATCAATGAAGGGGAAACATTTGGCTTAGTTGGTGAATCTGGGTGTGGAAAGTCTACTTTAGGAAGAACTTTACTTAGACTTTATAAGCCTACTAGTGGCCAAATTCTGTTTCAAGGAAAAGATATTGCAAAGTTGAGTGAAAAAGAGTTAAAGCCTTTTAGAAAAGAGATGCAGAGTATATTTCAAGATCCTCTTTCATCCCTTAATCCTAATATGACTGTAGAGCAGTTAGTTGGAGAATCATTACAAATTCATGATATGTATCAAGGGATTAATAGTAAAATAGAACGAAAAGAGTATATAGTCTCTTTGCTAGAAAAAGTGGGGCTACAAAGTATGCACCTCAGTCGATACCCGCATGAATTTAGTGGAGGACAGAGACAACGAATTTCAATTGCTAGAGCTTTAGCGGTAAAACCTAAATTTATTGTTTGTGATGAACCACTTTCTGCTCTGGATGTTTCAGTTCAGGCGCAAGTGGTGAATCTGCTGCAAGATTTACAAAAAGAGTTTGGAATAACTTATCTATTTATAGCACACGATCTTGATATGATCAGGCATATTTCACACCATATAGGCGTAATGTTTTTAGGCGCGCTAGTGGAAACGGGAACGTGCGAGGAATTATATACTAGTCCATTGCATCCCTACACTCAAATGCTATTAAACTCTACTCCTAAAGTACCCAATTTCAACGAGGATATCAAAAATCCACCAGTATTTGAAGAAGGAATAAAGATAGCTGAGCCTAAAGCTCTTGATATTTCAAATAATAATCAGGATGCAAAAACTAATGTTTCAAAAGGATGCCTATTTGCAAGTCGATGTCCGCACGCAACGCCTAAATGTTTATCTGTAGAACCCAAACAAATTCAAATAAATTCAAGTCACAAGGTCAGCTGCCATCTTTATTCTTAAAAAATAGTTTCAATTTACACTGATTATGCTAAGAAAAACTCAATAAATAAATAAAAAAGAGTAGATAGTGAGTTAATGCTATCACGTAACTTGTCAAGCATCTTTGTCGATCAAGGATATAGCTTTAATTCGAATAGGCGAGCATCAAAATACTTTACTAATGATTTTTTGTGGTTTACTCTCTGTAAAATTAGAAAAAGTACAAAATTCCTTCGTTGTTGAATGCATGATTTATAATATTTAAACCAGGCAATAAATCACTTAAACAAAAAATAAATACTGTTGATTTTTTTAAACTGACAAATGGACTTATTTCAATCAGTTTCAACGGGCTTACTGGGTACTTCCTCTCCCTCATGGCTATAAGGAGATTCATTTTTATTTTTAGTTAAATTCTCTTTTAATAAAATCAAGTTAATGAAAAAGTGTATAATAGGATAAACTCAGGTGAACAGTGTTTATTGTTTTTTACCATTGATATGGTTCAGAAAAATCTATAAATTACTATAATGTATCGTAATACATGGTAATGGCATTAGCAGAACAAGTTGAAATGCAAAAATTAAGCACAAATACATACTTGAAGAGAGGTAAAAGTGAGTTTTCACGGATTTCAAGCTAAATACAAAAGGTTGCATCATGAGCATGCTGCTTGGCGTTTGCTAAGGACAGACAATGCGCCATATGTATTGGCTTTTATCTCTGTTCTTTTTAAAGAAAATACTGAAGTGACCTATGGGCAAGCTAAGATTCTTTTAGAAGAAGAGCTTAAGCAGAGTCGTGAATTAGGAATATGGACCACAGATACAAGCGCTGGGAGTTACCTTAATCAATGGATTCGAAGTGGCTGGCTTAGAGAAATGGATGATACTCTGACTAAAACTGATTCGAGTGAACTTGCCCTAAGGTTTTGTAAAAATCTTGATGATAGAGGAACAGGAACGTCAGCTTCACATTTACGTATTGTCCAAGAGGCGGTAAGAGATCTTGCCGCAGCGATGAGTCCGAATATCGATGACAAGATTGAATTATTAGAACGTAAAAAGAAATCGATAGAACAAGAAATCCATAAGATTAAATCTGGGAATTATATACCCCTTACTGATAGAGAACAAAAAGAGAGCATTCGTGAAATTTATCAATTAGCCTCTGTTTTAACTGGGGATTTTAGACGAGTTGAAGATGAAATACGCCAATTAGATAAATCTCTTCGTGTGCAAATTGTTGAAGGTAACTCTTCCCGTGGAGAAGTCATTCTTAATATGATGGAGAAGGAGGCAATTCTTGCCAATAGTGAGGCGGGCAGTGCTTTTGAAGGTTTCTATCAATTGTTATGCGATCAAAATAGAGAGCTTGAATTCCGTGAGCAATTAAAAATGATCTTATCTCATCCGATTGCGAAAACACTTCCGCCTAGTAATACCCAATTTTTAGCGCAGCTTATGCGTGAATTAACCCGTGAGAGTGACAGGGTATTTAATGTCAGACGTCGCACCGAGGAAGGATTACGATCTTATATCGAAAGTGGTGCTGCGCTTGAAAATAAAACTGTTGACAGATTACTTCATGCCCTTGAGCGTAATGGACTGAAATTAAGAGATCAAGGTATAGATTTAAAGACAGAACTCAATTTAACATTATCAGTAGGCCCATTAGAAATCAATTCGCCAGAAAGTTTTAGATTAAGAACACTTGATGATAAATTGGCATTAAATAGTATTGAAGAGAATATTAATAGCAGAACCCCAAGTGAATTTGTATTAGAGACTTTAGAAACAGTACAAATTAGAAAAATTGCTGAGCGTATTAAGACGAACCTAAAAAACAAAGGGCCTACATCAATTGGTCAATTAATTATTGAAAACCCCATTCGAGCAGGCCTTGAAGAACTGGTTGCTTATCTTAGAATTGCAAAAGCTTTAAATGCTGTAGAGCTAAATGAAAAAGAATCTGTGCTTGTAAAAGATAGACATGGTTTGATGATAGAAGCCAAAGTGCCAGTTATTTTGGTATCAGAAGACTTATTTCCTGATGATTTAGACGAATTAGGCATTTAAATAGGTATATTTAAATGCCTATATTTTAATACCTAACAGTTCTTTTTAAACTTAAATAAGAAATCAAATGGACAAATTAAACATCAAAATACGGTAATAAAGTAAGCACATAGAAAAAACGGGCTAAGGTAAAAATCAATAAATCAATAAATCAATAAATCAATAAATCAATAAATCAATAAATCAATAAATCAATACAGGATGAAGTTTTAGAAAAGGTTAAATAAAATAACCATAGAGAAAAAAGATGAATAATAATAGTTTTTATGATCAAATACTGCAAAACCGAAACAGGAAGGATGAATCGCATGATTTAAAAGATTCAAATTATGATGCAATTTTAGATTCTTACGCTCATAAAGAGCACACAGAGGATGAAGAGAATTCACTTAATAAAGAATCAATAACCAATGAAATAAATTTATCTGATGGGAGTCCAAAGATACCTCACGAAGCCCGTCAAGCATTGGTCTATTTAATGAGACAGGGAGTGGTGCTCGCTTCACAAAATCCCAAAGTATTTGCAGTGATCTGTCGTTATATCTTTTTTATTCGCCAGCACTTAGCTGATGTCTATTTGCAATTAATACTAGATGAAGCGAATGGGATTGCTTTTATTGCCACTAAAGAGAGTGAGTTTACCTCGCAAGAAATCTGCGAAGCGGATGAAAATGTTGTTGAATCTGAGGACGATTCAGCAAATACCCGTTCACTTATTACCAAACGCCCCCTCACTTTAATAGATACCTTAATATTACTTGTACTCAGAAAGCATTATCAAGAACGCGAGACCGCAGGTGAACAAAAAATTATTATTGATATTGAACGATTAGAGTCTTATCTTGTCCCGTTTATGCCAATCACTGAGCATGCTTCTTTAGAGAGAAAAAAATTGATGGCAAGACTTAATGAGTTCAAGAAAAGAAAATTACTCTCTGCAGTCAGGGGCAGTGAAGATCGCTTTGAATTAACCCCTTTGATAAGATATGTAGTGAGTGCTAATTTTTTGACAACCTTACTCAGTGAGTATGAGAGTTTAGCGAAAGAAAAAACTGAGGAATAAATTTATAAATAAGCTATTTCTGCAAGTTAATACTTTTCAGTGAGAATGCTTATATTCCCCTCTCCAAGATAACTAAGTAGGCTATTTGAAATATAGCTTCGATAATTTAACGTTTTTTAAACTAACGGAACAAAGGAAGTTAATGTGACAGATCTTAAATTCCCTGGTGAGCCATCAAGTTTGTTTGATTTCAATGATGACAAAAATTTGCAAGATCGAGTATCGCAAACATCTGTAACTAGATTCATTGAAACCAAGCAAATCCCAAATCAAGTCAGACTAGATGAACTGTCGGTTTATAATTGGGGATCGTTTCATGGATTGCATACTGCAAAAATAGATAAGGAAGGAACACTTATTACAGGGGATAATGGTGCAGGTAAATCTACACTTATTGATGGACTCATGGCATTACTTTTGCCTGCTGGCCGAGCTACATTTAATGTTGCAGCTGCACAAGGAGATAAATCAGATAGAAGTTTACTCTCTTATATGAGAGGAAGTTTTGGTACTGAGCATGATGGTGGCACGACTCGAATTAAAAGTAAGCGTGAAAAAGGGGTAGTGACGGGCTTAAGGGCCATGTATACGTGCGATGATGGTTTACAATTGACTTTATTGGCTCTTTTTTGGACGACAAGCGCAAGCAACTCTTTATCTGAAGTCAAACGCATATATTGCGTTGCAAGAAGAAATGTTGAGTTAACCGAAGTACTTAATTTATTTGATGATAGTAATATTCGGCAGCTTAAGCAATTTTTACGTAGTGATGATGCTATTACAGATTGTGATAATAATTTTAATGAATACCAAACCCTCTATAGAAAAGTATTACATATGGAAAACCAAAATGCTCCTGCTCTTTTATCAAGAGCATTAGGTTTAAAGAAGATTGATGACTTAACTAAATTAATAAGAGAACTTGTGCTTGAACCTAGTAGTGTTAGGCAAGACGCAATAAAAGTTGTTGAAGAGTTTGCTGACTTAGTCGCTACTCACGAAAAACTGACTGACGCTCGAGAACAAACAGAACACCTTGCTAGGTTACCCATATTTGCTGCTACCATTCAAGAAACGGATAAGCAATTAACGTTGTTGCAAGAAGAAAAAGAAGGTGTTAGTGTTTATTTTGCAAAAACCTTAATGCAGTTGTGGCAAAACAAACTCTCCGCATTAGAAGAGGAATTGAATATTTTAGCAAGAGAGTTGCAAAATTTAGACACTCAAGAAAAAGATGCGAATGCTTTAATTGAATCAAGACATGAAGCCTACTTGAACCTAGGTGGTGGTAAAATAGAAGCCCTAAAAAGAGAACTTGATTTTACTCAAGATAAACTGAATCAAGTTGTTAAAACGGCCTCCTTGTACCAAAAATTATGCGCCACGCTTGAAATTGAGCCAAGTTTAGAGCAAGCTATTTTTGATGACAATTTAAAATTACTCACAGATAAAAAAATTCAATTAGAAAAAGAACTTAATGCACAAGATGAAGTTTTTCTTGATATGCGAAGTCACATCAAGCACCTAGATGATGCGATAAAACAATTAACAAAAGATATAGAAGAAGTCAGTGCAAGGCCCGATTCGAATATCGATTTAAGATATCAAAAAATGCGTGATGAAATTAGCGATCATCTGTCAATTAACGTGGATACTTTACCTTTCGTAGGAGAGTTAATTGATATAAAAGATGAAGAAAGGCCTTGGCAAGGTGCTATTGAGCGTGCTTTAGGGGGAGTTAAAACAACCTTACTTGTTAGTCAAGAGGTCTATTCTTTAGTCACAAAATGGCTTAATAGACACCATACAGGATTACATGTGCGATTACAGGTCGTTCGGCTTGATGGGTTAGCCAATCAAACTGAGTTTCTAAGGGATGGCTTTTTAACAAAAATGACTTTTAAGTCGCATAATTACCGTGAATGGCTTAAACAATTTTTAGTGAAATTTGACTTACATTGTGTTGATTCAGTAGAAGTATTAGATATTACCCCTCACTCAATGACGATTGAAGGTTTGGTTCATCACGAAAAGGGACGCTATGAGAAAAAAGATCAGCGTAACATCAATGATAAACGCGCTTGGGGATTAGGGTTTTCTAATAAATCTATTCTTAATTCCCTTATTAATGAAAAAAATATAAAACAAACTGAATTGACTGTATTAGAAAAAAAAGCGAAGGAAGAAAAGGAACATTTAGATAATTTAACGAGTAGAGTCCAATCATGTCGTTCACTACTAGAATTTAAATGGGAAGAGATTAATGCACCTTATTGGCATGATAAGTTAAATTCGTTGCAAAGTGATATTAAGATCTTAGAGTCATCAAAAGGAGGGATTAGTGAAGCTAAAGCCCGTTTTGAAGAAGCTAAAGAACAATTACAGATGATTTTAATTCAAAAATCAGAACACTTAAAAAAACAAGGTGCTCTAGATAGCAGTAAAAAACAAGCAATAATAGCTCTTGATGAATTCAAAGCACTTGCTTTAATCGATATCCCTTCAGAGATTTACTCGCGTCTACAGAGTAGGATTGGTGAAATAACGTTGTCTGATAGACAAAAACAAGCAGATATCTCAAGGAAAGTAGATGAAGAACTTGATAAAGTGCGTAATAAAAAAAATCAATCGCAAATGTCTGCGAATGACATTATGGCTAAGTTTAGAGGTAAAGAAAAATGGCAGCACCTTACCGTTGAATGGGGTATAGGGATTGAAGGTCTTAGTGATTATCTTGATCATTATGAACAATTAAAATCCGAGGGATTACCTAATTTAGTTGAGCAATTTAAAGAACGTTTGAATAAACATGCTACACAATCACTAGCGCGGGTAAAAACTAAACTTGAATCAGAAAGAGAAGAAATTTTAGAACGTATTGATATTATTAATGAAGTTCTACAAAAAACAGAATTTAAACAAGGAAGCTATTTAAGATTGGGGACAAAACGCGAAAAATATCCTCATGTAATAGAATTTGATAAAAAGATTCGTTTGGTGCTTAGCCAAGTCACGAGTGACGATCATGACAAACGCTATCAGATGCTTAAGCATGTAATAGAAATATTAGATAAAGCCAGTCAAAATTCAACTGCACATACTTTAGAAAGTTTAAGATTACTTGATCCACGGCATCAAATGTCTTTTTATGCTGAGGAAGTAGACAAAGAGACGCAACAAATAAGAGACGTTTTAGAATCTTCAAGTGGTAAATCAGGGGGGGAGAAAGAGTCATTTGCAGGCACTATTGTAGCGGCTAGTCTTGCGTATGTATTGACACCCTCTAATTACGATAGACCTGTCTATTCAACAGTCTTTTTAGATGAAGCTTTTTCAAACACCGCGGAGACGGTAAGTAGAAGAGTATTAAGGGTATTTAAAGCTTTAAATATTCATGTCAATCTCATCACTCCCTTTAAAAACCTGAACCTTGCACGTGAGTCAGCACGATCACTATTGATTGCTGAGCGTTGTCCTATTAATCATGAGAGTCGACTCTGTGAAGTCACTTGGCAAGAGATGGATGAAAAATTGGCTGCTAAAAGAGAAGCTGAATTACTGGAAGAAGCTAAAAAACTTGGCATATCCATTTAAAATTTAACTCTGTATTCGTTTAAAACTGTGTGTTTGTAACGATATGTGCTTTAAATTATTTAGTGCATATCTTGGCACATTAAGTAAATGAATAGAGGGAGTGACATAAGCAAATGGAATGATCCTAATGAAAAAAAATATATCCATAAAGTTAACGGAAAAGAAGGTATGTTGATAGATGTTTAATCCTCCTTCACATATGATTAAAAAACTTCAAGCGAAGTATTGGGAAACGCCAGTTAACCTAAAATTGTTGCTCAAAAATCAAATGGTTTTCCCTATCACTATTCCCATTGTTATTCCTGGAGCTAAATCAGCGTTAGATAATCTAGATGCGTTTAGAGAACACGTAACTCAATGGCTTGCTTTAGCTAAAAAATATCCCCCTAAAGAGGGCATTGAGGTGTTGTTTGAGAAAAAAAACTACCGTTCATTAGGGGAACAAATCATTCCAAGGAGGCTTGTGATTAGTCATTTTCAAGCCTTGATTTTGTTGATAGGCAGAGAAAATGAAATCAATAAATTACGAGCTAATTTTGCCTCCTGGGTAGAACTATTTAGCCCTGCCAAAAGTAAAGTTAAACCATTCATAGATGTCCTTGTTGATAATTTAGATTTTGTTCAGCACGTCGATTGGGTTACGGTAAATTTGTTAGCAAAGTTATTGTCTCAAATTGAGAAAGGCATGGGGAAAGGAGAGTATCTTAGGAAACTACCATTAAAAGAAGTTGATACAAAGTTTATTGAAATGCATTTAAATTTCATTGAGCAATTGTCTATAGTCTTAATTGATGAAAATATTGAGCATATAGGGCTATTAGAGTGGCTCAGCGTAGTTCCTAAACCAAAGCATTGGCTTTTAGTTATCCCTTTATGTAATAATGCCAGAAGGTTATTTGGTGATTTACCTTTATTGCGATTACCCTCTGACTATTTGCAAAGGGAAAAATTGCCGGTTGATAGATTAATTATTGTGGAAAATGAACAATCAGCACTCTGCTTGCCCCCAATGAAAAATACCATAGCTATTGCAGGGGCTGGAAAAAATACCTCTTGGCTTGACGCGCACTTTTTTAAGGATCAAAAAATAGGATATTGGGGGGATATCGATTCTGAAGGTTTGACGATATTAAGTGAAGCTAGAAAAAAACAACCACATATTCAGTCCTTGATGATGGATAAATCAACTGTGGAACGTTTTAAGGAACGAATGGTGCAAGAACCCTTATCAATATTTAAAGAACCTACTCATTTGACTTTTGAGGAATTAGATCTCTTTAGGCAGCTTAGAGACGGTCAATTTGTTCAAAATCGGCTTGAGCAAGAACGAATAAGTAATGATTTTATAGAAAAGTTCCTTAATAATTGGTTGTGACAGTATTTTAAATATGAGTTGATATTATCGAAATCTTAATTTGATACTAAGCAGTATATAGAGTGATTAACTGCTACTATTTTTCGATATTTACCGAATATTTTACCTTTAACTTATTGATAATAAAACAAAAAAATGATTGTCACTATTTAGTGGGTGAATCTAAATTTCGTTAATGTTGAAATCTATGACTATCGCCATCTTGGATAGCCCTATGAATTAAAATTACTTTTTTTATTATTGTTTGCACTGACCTGATGCAAGCGTGAAAACTGGAAAAGTAAAATTAACAGATAGGCATTTAGCCAAGATTATTTTTTGGTGTAGGTTTAATTTTTTCTTATAGAAAATTAAAGATCCCTAAAAAGCTTAAGGAATTAAAATTTAATGCAAAATATTTCCCTCTCATTAAGCAATAAAAATAACTTTACCTTGAGTTTTTTTATGCTGTCTATTGTTTTATTCTGCAGTAGCATAATTTCTTTTATTGCAGCTAATTGGTCTGTAATCTCAATTTCTCAAAAACTTATAGTGGTTCAAGGGGTGATTATTTGCTCTGGAGCAATATGTATATCTGGTTTTTTTACCTTAGATAGATGGCAAAAAAAAGCAGTATTTAGATGGGTGGAAGTTGCGTTAATATTTATTCTGTTCACAGCAGTAGGAGCGCTTTATGCATTGATTGGTCAAACATACGAAACAAGCCTTGATGCATGGCAATTTTTCTTATTATGGACATGCCTCATACTCCCCTTTGCACTTTATATTCATCATACATTTATTTGGCTCTTTTTATTAATCATCGCTAATAGTACGTTGTTTTTAATGACAGAACAAATCAGTTCCTTAGATCAATTTAGCTACTGTTTGCCTGCATTTTTTTGTTTTTCGATCTATCTAGGTCTTTCCTATGGATTTAAATACCATGGGTGGCTAACACAGCTACTATTACTCTGTGCTTTTGTTCTGGTGTATTTCCAATTTCTTATCGATAACTTATTTTCTAACAACCTGCTGTTTTTATTCTTTTTAATAATTATCGGTTGCAGTAAGTTAGGTAGTCATTTACAAAGAGAACCTATCAGTTTTATCCAGCAAACTTTTTTCCTTCTTATTGTAGTCAATACTAAAATTGCTGAAGTACTTATTTACAGTAGCAAAGATGATAGTTTAAGTTATCTAATATTCACCATCTCAGCATTTATCAGTTGCGTTTTATTTTTTAGTTACCTAAGAATGGTATATAACAATTGGAATTCTAATGGAGATATTCTCAGTGATGATATTCGCTCAAAGGCCAGTAAGATCAAAAATGTATGCATAGGACTTTTAGGATTTGTTGTCGCTATAAGTTCAACTATCTTTTTTTTAAGTCTTATAGGGAACACTACGCTCATTACTTATTCACTAAGCACACATGTTCTATTCGTTATTATCATCTACGCTCAAAAGAAAATTTTCTCTGAGAAAGCCATTAATCAACAAAGTTTTGCCATTTTATTTGCCTTGCTACAATTCGTTTTAATTAATGAAATCACGTCGTATTATTGGTATAGTCACGATCTCAGTTTTTTCTTCAATTTATTCATTTTTTGCTTGTTTCTCTTCCCGTATCTTATCTATATTTATTTCATCAAAAATAAATATAGTCGAATTTTAATAGGTGTTTTTGCAATGGCTCATCTATATTATGAGTATTTTCATCCAACAGATCCTATTTTAAGTGTTTTTACCCTAGTTCTTTTAGTAATGTACCTTATGAAAGATGCATATACATTTAAACACCCTTATTTAAATGCAGCGCAAAAAGCTCTACATAGTGAGATAATTCTGATAGTATTCTATTTATTGAATGCTACTGTAATTTTAGGTTTTAGCTATTCGAGTAGCTTGGAAAATAATTATATAGTTTTATACCACATTTTGCCTTTTATCACGATGAGTTTACTTGTCGTGTTAAAAAGACTCCCGAATTACTTTACCATTTTAGGTTTACTGCTTTCTCTGGTGAGTTTTTATATAAGTCGAGAAATGATTTGGTTTCCGATAGCAATTTCAATGCTTACGTTAAGTACACTGAGCCAATCAATTTGGCATCGTGTTTGCAGTTGGTTATTTGTTTTCTTTTTACTGATAATAAATTATTATTACCTTGATATATTACTAATCGAAAAATCTCACCATCTACTAAAAACTGGCGTCGTTTTGTTCTTATTCTCTGTGTTGTGTTATTACCTCCCCAAGACCATTAGAAAAAGCAATTAAAAAGAGCATAGCAATGAAAAAGAGCATAGCAATGAAAAAGAGCATAGCAATGAAAAAGAGCATAGCAATGAAAAAGAGCATAACAATGAAAAAGAACATAGCAATGAAAAAGAACATAGCAATGAAAAAGAACATAGCAATGAAAAAGAACATAGCAATGAAAAAGAACATAGCTATACTAATGCAATTAATGACACAAAAAAAAATGACTTATTTAAGTAAAGATATGCGCAGTTCAAAGTCTATAAAAAATCATATGAATAAAAATCTTACATGGATCTGTCTTTCCGCACTATATTTTATAATTATTTCTTAGGCTAAAGCAGGTCATTTTTTAACCGCTTCATATATTGTCTCGTAGAGTTCTCCTAGCAGTCTAATTATATGTCTATGTTCTTCATCAATACCCTTGATATACACAGTTGTTTTGTCCAATATCAAACATTTAATCTTAGTTGTAATACCCCCTAAAATAACACAGCTTATTCGTAGAATTTCTTTTAAACTAAAACAAAGGAGTTTTATGATGACTAAACGTATGACTGAAAGCCAAATAGTGGCGATTTTGAAAGAAGCTGAAGCGGGAATATCCGTCAAAGATATTTGCCGTCGATATGGTATCGGTAACTCGACATTTTACAAATGGCGCGAAAAATACGGTGGTATGGAAACCTCTGATGTCAAACGACTTAAAGAGCTTGAAGAAGAAAACCGAAGACTCAAGCAGATGTATGCCGAATTAAGTCTCAAGTCACAGATGCAAGAAGATATCATAAAAAAGCTCTAGCGCCTGTGGCACAACGGAAAGTATGGGTAGATGAGTTGCAGGTGCGGTATAACATGAGTGTGCTGAAATGTTGCGATGTGGTTTGCCTAAGCCGCACAGCTAATTACTATCAACCTAAGAAGCATGATGATATTGAAATTATTGATGCATTAAATGCTCTGGTTGAAAAACATCATCGTTAGGGATTTCCGAAGTGTTTTAACCGGTTAAGAAAGTTAGGCTATGCTTGGAATCACAAGCGTGTTTACCGAGTTTATACAACCCTAAAACTCAATCTAAGACGAAAATTAAGGCAACGGCTACCTACGCGTTATCCAGAACCATTAGCGGTTCCGTCATCTCTAGGTCAATCTTGGTCAATGGATTTCATGAGTGACACCTTACAAAACAAGGTCAGATTTAGAACATTTAATGTGATAGATGATTTTAATCGTGAAGTGTTAGGTATTGATATTGGCACCAATATATCCTCGCTAAGAGTGATTCGGTATCTTGACCAACTGGCCGATTGGCATGGTTATCCCAAGAAAATACGTGTTGATAATGGAAGTGAATTTAGGTCAGAAATTTTTATGAATTGGGCTAAGACACACGGCATACGGATTGATTACATCAAACCAGGATGTCCTTATCAAAATGCGTATATCGAGCGGTTTAATCGTACATATCGAGAGGATGTATTGGACTGCTATTTATTTAATCATCTTAATGAGGTCAAGCAGCTAACCCAAGACTGGATTAGGTTATATAACAATGAGCGACCATATGACTCTCTCAATAATATGACACCGATTGAATATAGAAATGCAGCTTAATTATTCTACGTAATATCTGTCTTATAAACGGGGTATTTACAACTCCCTTGCACTACGACCGGATGGATCCGAGGCGAAGATGGTATATCAGTGAGTTTTTGTCGCCAGTTATAATAGGTACTGATATTAATTTTATTGGCTTTGCAAAAATCGGTAATCGTCAAACCGCTTTGCGCCTGTTGTTCAAAAAGTTGAGACCAATATTGCTGTTTTTCTTGGGATGTCATGATGTGCTCCTTATTGATAATGTGGAGCACTATGTCGCAAAGCGGTTTTTATTGGTAGGTGGGGTTTATTTGTGGCGCTTACGAATCTACCAAGCTGAGCATCGTTAGAAAACAAAAGCGATGTATGATGAATACGTCAATGCTAGAGGCGGTATTAAGTGCTGGTTTTAGTCGGGAGATTGAAAAATAATCACTCATGCGGTCACCCTGACATAGTGTGTTAATGCATCTCCGGTACACTAACACAGTGACTAGATTCCTAGATAGTAGTGTAATGTTTTACGATCATTAACATATCCTAATTTTTCGTATAAATTTTGCGCAACCTTGTTATCTAAGCTCGTTTCGAGAGATAAGCCATTTGCTTCAATTTCAATAGCATACTTTTTAGCGGAATCCATGAGTAGTTTACCGATATTTTTATTTCTATACATCTTGTAAACAAATAAGTCATTTAATATTAAGGTTTTTTTTGCCGAAATAGATGAGAAAGTTGGATATAGTTGTACAAACCCTAAAGGATTGTTATGTAAATCCTCAGCGATAAATATTATAGATTCATCATTTTTTTAGTCTATCAGAAATGAATTGTCTACACACAATTAGATTATCACTTTCACCATAGAACATTCTATAACTGTTAAATAAAGAAGAGATAGAGTCTAAATCTAATAAGGTAGCTTTTCTTATTGCATATTCCATGATATATCCTCCCAAATTATCCAATAGCCGTTTGTTAAATTAATATAATTGGCCGTTTTTTTCAAGCTCCATAATTTTGGCTTTATCTTCTAGCAACTTTTCTTTACTCTCATTCATTAAAACAACCCAACCAGGGGATGTAAGTAAATCTACTGTTTTGTTTATCGGTGAATTTTTTGATATATTCCATACAGAACTAAAGTATGAATCTAAATTCTCCAACTCTTTGTCTTCTATAATTCTTTCTATAATGCCATCTTGATGACTAATAAAGAAGTACACTAAGGCGTTCTTATAAAAAATAGGAGGGTGGTTTGTAGTGATAATATATTTATCTATATCGGTATAAGCATAAACGCTTAACTCTAATTGAGATACTGATGAAAAGCTTTGAACTGTCTTAGGCGTATAACCACCGTGTATTCTAGCCCCAACTTCAATAAGAACAGGTCCATCGGGGGATAGCATTATTTCGCTGTGTACCACTCGAACAAACCCGCCGGAATTGAGAGTCGCTCCGCTACCTACCCGATTCTGCTCAATTAATGCGATGCGCAAATCGGAGTGCTGAGACAATTCCCTTGAAATCGCACAGCCAACAACACCAGCCCCAATGATCGCCCAGTCAAAATGTCGAGTATCTTTTATCATTTGTTTGCCTCAAGTACTTCGCATTTCCACTTAGACAACTGGTTATCACCGTTTTTTGAGAATCGAAAAGGCTCATCAAGTTGACGAAGGCACCGAGCGATCACTTTGCCATCGGCTGAGGGATCTTGACATACAATATCCAGAATAGATTTCAATCCATTGTAGATATAAAAAGCCAAACCTTTATCCAGCTTCATTACATAAAGGTAATAAGGCTTGTGAAGCAACTGCTCAAATTCAGGAAATAACTATTCTCTGAGGTTAAATTTAAATCGTCTATAGCAGCGGCTATCGCTAGATTTGCAGGCCCAAAACCAATACCTATTACATCATACACCACGTTAAATTCCTTAATATTTAATGTAACAGACACACCCCGTTACCATAAAACTGAATTTAATTTAGCATGTAAATAAATTAATTGCCAACGATTTGAGAGCTTTGAATTTCTGTATGATATTTAATCTATTTTTGATTATTTTTTATACTATTAATGATATAATAAACAAAATCAATTATTTAAGGTAAAAAATCATGTGGAAAAATATTCAACCTAGCTTTCAATTCACTAATAATAGTATTAAACAACATAAAGCTTTTGAAGAGTTTGATACGATAAATGCACTCATTGATTGGGAGCAAATTATTAGCATATTGAATGTGCTTATAGCTAATAAAAAAAATCGTTTAGGAGCATCGCCTTATGCGCCTACCATGATGTTTAAAGTTCTGTTATTACAGTCGTTGCATAATTTGAGCGATGTTAAAATGGAGAATATGCTTGCGAGAGATTTATTGTTTCGTCAATTTGTTGGTTTGCATCAGAATGATTCGATCCCAGACCATTCGTCGATATGGCGTTTTAGAGAAAAACTGGAGAAAGCAAATTTAGTCACTGTTTTATTCGATAACATCAATCAACAACTTGCTGAGCAATCTATAATAGTACAGAAAGGCTCAGTAAGTATTATAGATGCTACAGTGATAAAAGCACTGAACAATAGGCCTAATAAAGACAAAGTAGGGAAAAATACACAAGATGAGGACGCGAGTTATAATTTGAAAACAGGTTCAGACGGCAAAATGAAAACGACCTACGGGTTTAAAGGTCATATTGCCTGCGATGAAGATGGATTTGTGACTCAGGCAGTCGTTACAACAGGTAAGTTACATGATTCACAAGTTTTTGAGGAATTACTGACAGGTAATGAAGTAGAGGTTTATGCTGATAGTGCTTATGCAAGCGAGAAAACAGCAAAACAACTAGAATCGAAAGGTATTGAAAATAAGATATTAAAGCGAGCCTACCGCAATAAGCCGTTAACAAAAGAGGATAAGGCATTCAATCGAGTCTGTAGTGGAATAAGAAGCCGAGTAGAAAGTATCTTTGGGCTAGGTAAAATGCATCTAGGGATGGGGCAAGCTAGATATAAAGGCCTAAAGAGAAATGCGTTAAGCTTTTCCATGCGTTGCATGGTATTAAATCTCAAAAGAGCGACCACAATTAAAAAAGAATTAGAACAATCACAGGCTAACTAAGCCTAAATTTTGGCTTAAGGGCCAAAAAAGGGAAGAAATGCTGACATTTTTTGTTAAAAAGAGTAAAAAACAAATTATTTTCCAAAAAAAGGGCAAAAAAACGGTAAAAAATTTTTTTTCAAAAACCTAATTTTAAAAAAATAGGTTTTTGATTGTGTGCTGTGAAGTTAGCTATTAGGTGGCTAACATGCTTTACCTAAGATGGTGGTAGGCC
>NZ_JBHLXE010000039.1:0-1696 GCF_042432445.1 Thorsellia kenyensis
ACAAACGGTGTAGCTTAGTATGTAAAAATTATAAATAACTAACAACTATCTTGACAAGTTCCGAAAGGCTCAAGACATTACTCCTTGAGCAAGAAGTCATTCATGCCGACGAAACTCGGCTCAATATCTTAGATAATCGGCGAGGAAGCTCTGTTATTCATGGCTACATCTGGGCTTATGCTTCTAGCATACATTCTAATATACCCATCATCTACTATGATTGCACTGACAGTCGTGAGGGTAAACAAGCCCAAAATATATTAAAAACCTTCAAGGGTAAACTTGTCGTGGATGATTATTCTGGCTATAAAGCCCTGTTTGATAAATATGAATCGATTATTGAAGTCGGTTGCTTTACCCATGTCCGTCGTAAGTTTGCTGAAATAGTTAAAGTCGCACCGCATCCATTTGCTCAATATTTTATTAATGAAAGTGCTAAACTTTATCAGATTGAGGATAAACTGAAGTATGTGATACCTGAACAAAGAAAACATGTGCGTAAGAAATTTGCTAAACCGATTCTTAAAAAGTTAAGAAAATGGTTAATAAAGACCTTATCCAAGACATTACCGAATACACTTTTTGCCTGAGCATTAAATCATGCCATTAATCGCTGGAAATCTTTAGAAATCTACCTAAACGATGGCAATGTCCCTATCGATAATAATCATATCGAAAGAAACATCAGACCTATTGCTTTAGGTAGAAAAAATTGGCTATTCGCAGGTTCATTTGCAGCTTCGCAGCTGATGACAAATATCACGAGCCTACTTGCCACTGCAAGAGCAAATGGCATCGATCCAGAGCAATGGTTGCGAGAAACCTTAGCGGTGTTACCAACTTTGAAATATAACGAGCTAGACAAACCCTTACCAATCAAATCAATTCAAAAAACTGAGTGTGAGAAAAACTCAACCTCGATAACGCCTATTATACTTGACAAAAATTAGTAAGCTAGATGTGTTCCTCGTATGCTTACTATTTATCAAAGATATGAATGTACATATAGAGATAGAAGTACTGTCCCTTCACATTGGAATTCAAGTAAGTAATATCTCAGCAATAGATTTGATTGCTCGCTGTTGCCACAAGCTCATTGGGTTTATTTGACGCTCTTGGTTTTCTCGTGCTACCGCGATGAGTATTTTGCCCAGTTAATCTCATAAAACGATAGAATGTCGATTCTGACGCAATATAAATACCCTTATCATCCATGAGTCTCGGTACGATTTGAATAGGCGATAGGTGCTTATATTCTTCGCAATTCAGATAACGATTCAGTATGTGGTACTCAAATTCTGAGAGTTTATTTTTAGGCTCAAAATAGGTGCGATGTTCTTTCAATCGCTTATCTACATTAAGACTTAGGTCTTTATTCTTTTTTCACCTGAGGT
Source organism: Thorsellia kenyensis (assembly GCF_042432445.1). Lineage (NCBI taxonomy): Bacteria > Pseudomonadati > Pseudomonadota > Gammaproteobacteria > Enterobacterales > Thorselliaceae > Thorsellia > Thorsellia kenyensis. Next base: position 1,395 of record NZ_JBHLXE010000039.1, read on the forward strand.
AAGTTGCATAGGAGAGACCTATCACCTCACAGCATCTAAAAGGTCTGGCCCCATTTGATACTGCCTCAGTGATTAACTCTAATAGTTTAATACGCGTTGATGTTTCGGTGAATTGTACCCTCCCGAAATCAACGCATTGAACTTTTTTGATAGCACCAATAACGCAGCGCTTTCTGCTAATGCCTTATTTTTCCTTTTTAAATCGGCTTCTAGCGCCTTATTCTTATCCTTAAGTATTTTTAATTCAGTCGTTTGTGCATGGCTGTTTTTCTTTTCAGAACTCTCAATAAACTCCCTTTTCC